>MWDD01000010.1 GCA_002070375.1 bacterium ADurb.Bin157
CGGTGCTTTTAACGTTAATAATATGGAAATCGTTCAGGGGATTTTCGAAGCTGCGATAGAAGAAAAAGCGCCTCTTATAATCCAAGTGTCATCAGGCGCACGCAAATACGCCAGACACGAATATTTGATGCATCTTATACATGCTTCACTTGAAATGGCTGAAGCTTCCGGAGTTTCCATTCCTGTGGTAATGCATCTTGACCATGGTGATGATTTTGAAATTTGTAAAAAATGTATCGACGGCGGCTTTACTTCTGTTATGATTGATGCCTCCAAACATCCGTTCGAAGAAAACATCAGAATTACAAAAGAAGTTGTCGATTATGCCCACTCAAAAGGTGTGACCGTCGAAGCAGAACTTGGTAAGTTGGCCGGTGTTGAAGACGACGTTAAGGTCGCTGCAAAAGACGCAACTTACACTGATCCGCAAGAAGCAAAAGAATTTGTTGCAAGAACCGGCTGTGATTCTTTGGCTATAGCAATTGGCACAAGCCATGGCGCTTATAAGTTTAAAGGCGAACCCCAATTGGCTTTCGACAGACTCGCTGAAATACAAAGCCTACTGCCGAACTACCCCTTGGTTCTTCATGGCGCAAGCTCAGTTCCACAATATTTAACTGACATTTGCAACCAATATGGCGCTAAAATCCCAGGTTCAAGAGGCGTTCCCGAAGACATGATAGCTCAAGCCGCTAAAACAGGCGTTTGCAAAATCAACGTAGACACAGACCTGAGACTTGCTATGACAGGTATGATCAGAAAAGTCTTCGCCGAAAATCCCGCAGAGTTTGACCCCAGAAAATATCTCGGCCCCGCTCGCCAGGCAATTAAAGACGTTGTTCAGCACAAAATGCGTATTATGGGTTGTTCTGGCAAGGCTTAACAGACTGTTTTCTGTCTAAATTTTTGGAGGGTTCCTTATGAAACATTTTAAGTTTTTAGTTATAGGAGCCCTCTTTATATTTTTGGGAATTAGCCTGTCCGGGTGTGGCGGGTCAACCGGAACTCGCAGTCCCTCAGGTTATTCGCCCGAAGAACGAGAAGTAATCGACGTTGCGATTGCTTTTATAAAAACCATAGAAACAGATTACGACACAGTTATGTCTAAAATCGCCCCAAATGAATTGGTTTATTACTATAAAGATCCTACCGACAGCACAAAGCGAATCATAGGAAATTACCAAATTTTTTCAGACAAACTTAAAGCCTTTTATTCGGCGGCAGTAAATATCGAGACATTATTGTATGAGGTTTCTACCAATGGCGAACCAATAGACGATACAGCCACAGTTTTCGGAACCTTTAAATATACTTATACAAAATCAGGCAAAGAATTTACAGAACAAGAACCTATACAAATAGGGCTTACAAGACACGGAGAATGGAAAATAACCTGGCTTACTTCACTATTAGGGCATGGTCTCAGCTTTCCTTCCTTTAAATGAAAGGCATTATGATGAAAAACACAAGAACAAAAAACAAAAAACAGCCCCAAGAAACACCAGAGGTTAATGTCTCCGATGTAATGAACATCGTTAAAAAGTTTTTAGACAAAGAAAAGTTTAAATACATCGAAACAGAAGAACAGGCTTGCGAAATTATTGTCCAAGGCGATAATCTTATAATGCAGCTGGTTTATTATGTTTATAAAAATCATCTTATTTTAAGAATCCCTCATTTCATAAGAAACGTCGATGTTATGAGGCCTAAGCTTGTTTTTATGATAAACAGGTTTATGGAAGAAATTTTAGATATTCGTTTCGAGGTCGGAGAAGAAGGCAAATCAATCTCGGCCACCTGTCAACTTTTGTTAGAAGATGCTCTTCCGACAGAACGACAACTTAGATTTTTGACCATGTTAATTATGAATGTTGCCGATGATTATTATCCAAAATTCATGCAAGCAATATACGGAAAAGAAGGCGATGCTTCTTTTGATGCTGAAATGGAGCGCGACATCGGCGAAGGAATCGATGAAATAGAAGAGGGGTTTCCGGGGCCTGCTATAAAAACATTAAAAATAAACTGAAAACAGAGGAGCCATTTTGTGCGTGCTGTAGCTAAAATCTTTCTGATACTTATTATGTTTGCGGCGATTTCTTTGCAGGCTGAAACTGTGCAGATTCCTGAATGGCACAAATTAAACGCTAAACTTAACGGCTACCCCGAGGTAGGTAAAACTGTTGAGTTGGTTGTAAATCTCGAAAGTTTGATTGGTAACATTCCTGAAACAGAAGTAAAACTGTTGTTGCCCGAAAATTGGAAGTCAGACAGAATAAGCGCTAAGATGCCTGCTGTAAGAGCCGGAAGCTTTTCTGAGTTAAAGTTTCAAATTACGCCGACTGATTTTCTTGCACAAGGTTCTATAGTTGTGCAGGCCAATATTATTGTGCCTAAATCTGCCATTGCCGAAAAAATTAAAAAAGACTTTAAAACTAATTCGTCAGAAATGATTAAAACTGTATTAAATTGGCCTGATTTGGCTAAGCGCTATGCAGATGTCGCGTTTGCAATTTTTCCCGAAGAATCCTTTTATCCCTTGACGGGGCATATGTGGCTTGACTACGATGATACTCTCACCCCAAGAGAAGGCTTTAAAGGCCCCGCATATTATGATGACAAAATGCTTTCTTCGCATCAGGCCCAAACCGATGTTGAAATGTTCGAAAAACTTTCTGCGTTTATGCTTTCAGATAAAGATTTTGCCAAAAATATTGCATTATCGGGAGTAGATGTTAAGAAAAAGGAATATGATTATTTCAGCGGTCTTTATGTGTTAGCTGTTAAAGACTTCAAAGAGAGCAGATATGACGCAGCCACCGGATTCGTGGACTTACTATTAAAAAAGTTACCCGAAAAAGGCGTATTATATGAAAACATAAAAATTTCCGCTCATAATTTGAGAGCTTTAATCTTTTGGGCTCAAGGGCAAAAACGTGTCGCCGAAGATGCTCTTAAAAAAGCTTTTTATGTTAACAGAAAGCACCCTCTGCAGCGTTATATCCTTAGAAACATCGGCCTGCTTATGGTTTCGCGGCGAGACGATGTTACAGCCCAACAAATGTTTAAACTGGCTCTTTCTTACAAATCAGGATACACACAGGTTGTAAAAGAAGCTTTAATACTGGGCGAAAAATAATGGAGCAGTTTACGGATATCTTTGCAGATTTAAAATCACCTGATACTTCTGTTAGGTTTGCCGCCCTGCAAAGAATTGAAGAAATCGGCTTGTCTCCTGAACAGCAGACGCTTTTAAGTCGTATCATGGAATCGGAAAGAAATTCTAATCTCAGGTTTCAGATGCAAAAAATTATTGCCGGAATCAGTATCGGAAAAGAAAAACTCCGAGGCGATGATATCGTAAGTTTGATAAATATTCCCGGCCGTGACGAAATGAAACTTGCGTTGATGCTTGAATCTGTTAAGAAAAATAACGCATCGGAAGTTAGAGACGCACTAAGGTTGTCTAATTGGACAAAGTTTTCTTCAAAGCTAATTCCATCTGTTTTGAAATTTTTCAAAAAACATGGAGACAAGACAGATTCCGATAATATTGCGGCAATGTTCAAATATTCAGATATGCGTGTTATAACTTCTGCAATTGAGGCTCTTGAAAGACTTAATCCCGAATTATTAAAAAAACATTTGGTTGCTTTGTTAGTTAACCCAAATTTAGGAATAAGAGCCAGGGCAATCAGATTGATTTCAATCTGGGACCCCCCCGAAGCCATGAGACATTTTGAACAACTATTATTTTCTTCTTCAAAAGAAGAAAAAAATGTTGCTTTGTTTCAATCTTTTTTCTTTCCGTTCCCTCAAATCGAATCTTTGATGTTGCGTTTTATAAGCTTAGAAAATGATCAGGAGCTCATAAAAAAAGCTGCCGTGGTTTTTATGGCAAACCCCGATAAGCAAATTCCAATAAAACTCATGGAAATTCGGCAAACTTGCCAAGGAGTTAAACACACTCTTATCGACGCAATTATGAAGGGTGTTTTAGATTCTTTGTTTAAGGCCGGTATAGTGAATGTTGAGCCTGAAAAAATGCTTGAAATGTTAGAAAGGCATTTTAAAGAAAAACAAATCAAGTTATTTGTGGAACATTTTGCTTCGGGACTTAGATCTTCAGACCCCGAAGTCAGATTAAAGTCGGCTCTCAAACTTCTTGACGCAGTCAGAGCCGAGATACCCGGAGTAAGAGAATTATTAGAAAAATATTGTGAAAAAGAACCTGAAAAAATGGTTCGAGAGAAGATTTTGTCTCTTTTACATTTTAAAAAAGATGACGAAGTTTCTACCAAAAAAGATTATTTTTCGCTCGAAGAAAATGAACGTTTGCAAATTTTATCCGAAGTTGATAAAGACACTTTTGAAGAGATTGTTTATCCGTTAAAAGAAAACATATCGAAAATATCAATGCAAGAGCTGGCATTGGTTATAAAAAATATTAAAAAATTTGGAACGTCATCTGATGGCGCATTCGTTGAAAAATGCCTTCAAAGCTCAAATGCCGAAATTCTTATCGAAGCAATCGACTGTCTGAGTGTAATAAAGCCCGACACACTTCACATCCTTTTACCTAACCTTATCAATCATCGTTTCGACGAGGTTAAAATTGAAGCTATAAAGGTGTTCGCACGTTTTGATAAAAAACAGGCAATTTCATTACTCGAAAAAGCTTTGCTTTCTATTAAGCCGGCGACAAGAAGAAGCGCAATTTTTTGTCTTGGACAGTTTGACTTCTCTTCTGTGGGTAAAATTTTGTTTGCTGCGATTAAAAGAGAGGCTGACCCTGAAAACTTGCAAAACATTATTTCTATTATTAAGTCTAATCCGGATGAGGATATTTTTTATAGTGCCTATTTCGAAGCTAAGAACATAAATAATCCCAAAAGAGATTATTTTGAAGCTCTTTATCCAGAGCTATGCAAACAATTAACGACTCAAATAGGAAAAACCGAAAAGGAGCTATATGCCGCTGCAGAAGAAAAAGTTAAGGAAGAGAGACAGAGTCTTGCGCAAAAATCATCATACAAACTTGAAAAAATACAAAAGATGAGAGAGCAAAACGAAAAAAAAGTGTTTTGGGACGAATCCTTAATTAAATTTACTGTTTTTGCCTACACCATAGGAACCATATTAACCCTTGTGATTTGGTTTGGCTTTATGAGGCCATGACGCGTGATTTGTAAAAATAAATAAAAAGATAAAACGCTTAATATTTTTTTCTTGACTTTGAGGCTTTTTAATGATAATATTCTTACCATACCCAGCCGGGATGGCGGAATTGGCAGACGCACCGGACTTAAAATCCGGTGGGATAAAACCCGTGCCGGTTCAAGCCCGGCTCTCGGCAGTGTCATCGCGGGGTGGAGCAGTCTGGTAGCTCGTCGGGCTCATAACCCGAAGGTCGACAGTTCAAATCTGTCCCCCGCAACCGTAAAACATAGCCTGAATTATTTCGGGCTATTGTTTTGACTAGGCAAGGTAGCTCAGTTGGTTAGAGCACACGGTTCATACCCGTGCGGTCGCAGGTTCAAGTCCAGCCCTTGCTATGGAAGCCGCATAGTTTGCGGCTTTTTTGTTGTTTGCTTTTTATGACTTTTCTATCCAGCCGCCGCCGAGCAACTGCGAGTTTTTGAATATGGCTAAGCGCTGGCCCGGGGTTACGGAAGACAGCGGAGACTTGAGGTCGACAACGGCTTTGTTGCCTTTTTTGGTTACTAGGGCCGGCTGTAAGGGTTGTCTGTATCTCGTTTGAACTTCGCACTCCATTGCTTCTTCTTCGAAATCGAGCCAACTCATATTACTTGCGTAGAAACCTTCGCAAAGCAGCTTTTCTTGGTCTGTGCTAACTTTAATTCTGTTGCTGCCTTTATCTATATCTATTACATACGCAGGTTTGCCTAAGGCTATTCCAAGTTTTTTCCGCTGACCTATTGTAAAAAATTGCAGGCCGTTATGAGTTCCTATGACGTTGTTGTCTTCATCAACTATTTCGCCTTGTTGAAGACTTTCGTTGAAATATCTTGACAGCGTCATTGCAAAAGTTTCGCCTTTGTAGCCAAAACAGGCATCTTGACTGTCTTTTTTAGCAAAATTTGGAAGACCTATTTTTTCTGCGATAGCTCTTACTTCTTTTTTATCGAGATTCCCGAGCGGCATATAGCAAAGATTCAGTTGGTCTTGGGTCAGCCCGGACAAAAAATAAGTTTGGTCTTTATCCGCGTTGCTTCCTTTAAATAGTCGGGCTTTATTAGGGAGCTCTCTGTTTATGATTGCATAGTGACCGGTTATGATGCCGCTTGCTCCCATTTCTTGTGCAAATCTAATGACTTCATTGCCAAATTTAACATAGCGGTTACAAAGTACACACGGGTTGGGGGTTCTGCCTGTTTTGTATTCATTCCATGCATATCTGAGAATTTTATCTTCGAATTCTTCTCTTACCGGAATAAATCTGTGTTGAATTTTTAATTTTTCAGCAACGAGTTTGACTTGAATATTGTCGTCTATTCCGCAACAGGATTTTGTCTTTTCTTTTGTGTTATCGCAGTTTTTCATTTTCAGAGTAACACCGATAACTTTGTAACCTTGTTCAATAAAAAAAGACGCCGCGACAGAAGAATCGACACCGCCGCTCATAGCGGCAACCAGAATTTTGTTGTTTGTCATGATTTATATTTTTACAAAAATAAAGCTACGCCTTAATATCTAAAATTGTTCCAAGCATTTCGTTTTTTGCTTTAATGACTTTAACACCGGCAGATAAAGAGTTTTTTGCTTGTATTAAACCTACCGAGCCTTCAACGGGGTCATTTGGCATAGCTGCGGCAGAAGCTTGAGCCAAAGCAACGGGCTTTTGAATTAAATTTGAGACAGAAGTATCTATATTCATTTTTGCTCCTTAATATCTCTCTATTAATTATAACGCAATATCCTCTGTCTTGACAACAGCAGATTTTTTCTCTATAGCTTGCGCAGTTTTGTCAGTAATGTTAGAATTTAATGCATGAGAGCAAATGTTGTTGAAAATATAAGGAATTAAGACGTGAGAGTAAATGTTGCCGAAAATATCGGAATGAGCGTGCCGGGGATTCTGGCCGTTTTGTGGTTTGTTAAATGCTATTTGTTCAGAGACAACATCAAAGGTGTCTGGTTCATTTCGTCTTTGGTTTTTCACGCTATTTTTGCTCTTGCCTGGATAGCTTTGGCAATAACAGTGTGGCTTTATCCCGGCGGGCATCCTCCGGCAGCCGGCATGGTTGCAATTTTAGCTGTTTTGCTGACTTTGGTTGCTTCTCCCATTAGTTTGGTTTTAGTTATTGTTGCCGGCGTTAAGACAGGTTCTTGGGGAACTTACGCCGATGTAATAATTACAAATCTTATTGTTTTAGGACTTGGCATTTATGCGGCCCTTTATATAAGATAAATAAAACAAAGATTAGCTTTTTTTATTGTTTATGGTTATCGCAAATATAAATTAAATCTGTTTCATTTAAAAAATCTCTGGCTTTTTTATGCCATTTTTCAGATAAAGCTGCATCGGCTGTGGTTAGTTTGCCCTCTTTATATATTTTGCTTAATGCAATCATAGATTTTCGGTTGCCGCTTTCTGCACTTTTTTCATACCATATTAACGCTTGTTTTGAGTTTTGCTTTGTGCTTATTCCCTTTTCATACATTTCCGCAAGTTGAAATGCAGCGTCACAATCACCTTGTTCTGCGCCTTTAGAATAAAGCTCAAAAGCTTTTTGCAGGTCTTTATTTATTTCTTCTCCGCTTACGTACATATCGGCTAATATGACCATTGATTGTGTGTGCCCTCGTTCTGCTGCTCTTTGTAACCACGTAAAAGCTTCTTTTTCATCAGGGAAAACACCTTTGCCAAGACTGTAAAAAAAACTTACTGTTGCCATTGCTTCTGTATTGCCATTTTCAGCAGACTTTTTATACCACTTTAAAGCTTCGGAATAATTTTGTGACCTATCCAGAATATTTGCTAAAGCAAACTGTGCCGGTTCATAGTTATTAATGGCTGCATTGAGATACCAATGCTTTGCAGAATCAGGGTCGGGAATTTTTTTAAAGCTTTTTTCATATATTTGCGCCAATTTAAACATTGCTTCTACGTTATTTTCTTGGGCAGATCTATACAATAATTTTACTGCTTCATCGTTTTCGGGGTTTTGTTCATAACTTAAAGCCAGCTCATTTGGGGATTTTGTCTCGTTCTTTATCGGTGCGCTTTTGTCTGAATTAAACACAAAAATTGTTGCAATAATTATGATTGCAACAAAACAAAACAAGACTTTATGTCCTGATAAATATTTCATATTGCACCACTTTTCTCTCCTATAATTATTATAGTAATATTTTGAAGAATCTGCAAGACAGACGGGATATATGGGGCAATATTTGTTTTTGTGTGTACATAATTGCAGGTGATTGCGCAATTTTTTGAAACTGTCTTTTTAAGAGGGATTCCTTGGCTGCTTCTCTTTTAAATAGCTTGCCGGAGGCATTATTTTTGTTTTGCAACATTTGCATTTTATTGCTGTGAGGTCTAAAATAAAGATTAGAGAGTTGATTCAGGAGGCAGTATGAAAAACAGACTGTGTGCGCTTTTTTTCGGTTTTTTATTTTTGGGCTATTCAGTAACGCTTAATGCGGGAGCTTATGAACAGTTGTTAGGAATGACCGGCAGCTCGCCGGTTGTTCCCGAACCCACTTATAAGCCTGTTTCTGGCTCAAACAACGATAATAGTCAAACCCCTTATTATGGGCCTTTTAATATTTTTAAGCCCGAGAGTCCCTATGAAAAAGAACAAAGGCTTAAAAGAGAGGCCGTAAGAAGAGAACAAAGGAAAAAACAAAGAAAAGAAAGAGAAGCAAAGCGCGCAAAAGACGCTCAAAGAAGACGATGGGCAAGAGAAGACAGAGAATATGAAAGAAAAAAAGCTGAATTAGAGAAAAAACAACGCTCAAATAAGCACCTTAATAAATTCGTTCCGCCTCCCCCGGTTCAAAGAGCAGTGTTACCAAGCCTTAAATCTCCGGTAGCAGCTGTTAAGAAAGGAAGCGAAGCGAAAGCTTTTGCCGAAAACAAATTCAGAATCGCAACATTACTCAGAAAAACCGTTTTAAGCGAAAAAGAAAAGAAGATTTTGAAAGATCTTTATGATGCTCAAATTAAACTATTTAAACAAGCCCTTTTGAATGAAAGTTTAACCGACAAAGAAAGGGCATTGATAAAGCTTGATCTTCCGGTAATAAATGCGGAATTCTCTGATGTACAAAAAGATTTTATGAATAGGTTAAATAGTTATTTAAAAGATAATACCGCAGCGGACAAAAATACTGTCGATTTCATAAAACTCTATAATTACGATAAAATGCAACAATTAGGCGAATACGCCTTAACAGAAGCCTATGAAAATATTGGCTTAGATGATACTTTCGAAAATATGGTGGGTGCACTCAAAATATCTGCTGCAATTGAAAAAGACGATATTCCGTCAGCGGGAAAAGAGACATTGGATTTTCTTATTGGAAGATTAAAGTCGCCTCAGGCTGGTTTTGCGGTAGAAGGCGGAAGAATGTATTCAAAAGTAGCTTTTAAAGCAATGGATGATTTTATGGTGAAAGCAATGGGGGCCACCGGTAAAAAATTTGAAACAAAAGAATTTTGGAAAGATCTGCGAAATGAAATGAATGTTGCGCAAAAAGTTGTTATGGAATTTGTGGGAGGCCCAAATGAAAAATAATATGAATAAAGCTTTATGTTTTAAATTTGTAATGCTGACTGTTTTTATTGCTATTTTTGCGGTTTCTCATCTCAGAGCATCCGAACTTGCCTCTGTGCTCGAAACAAAACTAATGATTCCGATGAATAGCGGTGTCACCGTTAAATGGGTTGTTCCGCCGGCGAATTTTAATGAGCCGCTTTCTAAAAATCTAATTAACTCCCTTCAGTTTTCGGTTGATAACCAAGGGTCGCCATGGATAGGAGTTGAAGAAAGAAAACTCATAAATCCCGTCAAAGGTGTTGTTATGGAATTGTCAGAACCATTCAAAAATTTTATGCATAATTCATCGGGTGCTATGATGTTTTCTACTCCCACAACTATGGGTTTTATCGGGCTCGCTTCCGAAATTAAAGATCTCAACGGTGATTTTCCCGTTGTGCCTTATCAGCCCTTGTGCGATTTACCTTCTTTTTACTCAAAAATTTATAAAGGCCTTAATAATTCTGTGTATATTGTCAGTGAAGAACAAAAAAAGAATGTTGTTTATTTGCTTAAGCCTCAAAAAGACAGCTATGGCAAAAATGAAGGTTTAAAAGGCTTTGTAAAGATTTTTGAGCATTCAAAACCTATAAACTCTGTTGCGGGTGGCGAGGGTAAATGTTTTATAGCATTAGATAATAGAATAATAGAACTTAACGATTCCGGCAGCAGCGCTTTTATTCAAGATGTTTATAAAGAAAAAATCAATGACCTTGCTTATGCTAATAATGGCGGAGTTTTCTTTACCACAGATACAGGGGTTGGCTATCATTCGAGAAACAAAAGCTTTAAGTTTTTGGAAACAAAAAAAGCAAAGATTTCTTTCGACGGTAAAAATCTATATGTGTTGTTTCCTGAAAACATGGGAATAATTGCGATCGAAAATGCTATAAAACTTTCTGAGCAAATATTTAGTTTAAATGCGAAATTGTTTGATTAATTGTGTTGATCGTAGAATAATAGTTACATCAATTTTTTAAGGGTTTATAAATGGATATTAAAAAGATTGTCGAACAAGCCGAAATTGTTTACAAATTTCGTCACAGAAGTCCGATTCGGGCTCCCGGAGTTGTTATCGGGACTGCGATGGTAAGTTTGGGCTTGGAGCAACTTAAAGATGTAAAAAAGTTAGGTGCGGTTGCAGAGGCAAGAGCATGTCTTTCTGATGCAGTTCAGGCTTTGACAGGTTGTACTGTCGGGAACAAATATCTTAAGATATATGATGAGATCGGGCGCTACGCAATCGTTTTATATGACAGAACCGATGGTAAAGGGCTCCGTGTTTTTATTGATTTAAAAAAAATTATAGAAGCTGAAACTCCTGAATTATATAAGTTTTTTCATAGAAAACGTGCGCCCGAAGTTCAATATGATATGGAAGCGCGCGCATTATCGGCAAAAAAGGTGATAAAAGAATTTTTAGAAATCAATCATGACATTTTCGGAGTTGAAAATGTCATGATTAAGCACTTAGAAAAAGAAGTGATTTTACCCGCAAAAGTTTGTGTTATATGCGGCGAATCATTTACATGCAGCAATAATGACGTTGAATCATGTTTGGTTTGCTCCAAAAAACAGGATTACTACTCAGTCAGATCATAGCTGTCTTCGAGATCGCTCAGGTCATAATCGCCTTGATTATCTTCATCTTGGTTGTAGAGATCAAAATCTGTTTGAGCAAAATGACAGAAGGTTATTTTTATTGAGGTTTTTTGTTTGTATTTTTTGTTTTCATAATCAAAACTTGCATCATCAACAAAGATTGTGAATTCTGATCTTTCATCGTCTTCGTTTGTGATTTCCCACATATAGTTGGCACTCATCATGACTTTGCCATTAGAAGATTTTTTACGATCAGAGATGCTTTTTTTTACCCATTGACCGTCATAGATAAGGGTGTCTCTTTCGTATTGCATTTCGAATTCATTGTCATCATAATAGTCTGCATTATAATCAACAGCTTTTAATTTTTTATTGAACCAGCCCGCTACTTCGTCCACCGGAGCGTCTGTTACAAATACCTTGATGTCTTTATCTTTTATTGTTGCTGAGTCGGAATAGATTTCATCAAATAATTCTTTTTCGTATTTTGATTTTTCTGGATCGATTTTTGCTCCCGGAAAAACTTCGATTGCATTAAAGGTGGTTGGGTTTTGTGCTGTTAAGATTGAAAAGGAAAAAACAAGCATAATGAACACAGTAATAAGGATTTTGAAATTCATTTTATACTTCTCCGGATGATTACGCACGATATATATTGCTGAACACAGGTTGAAGTTTATTCTTCGGATAAAAAAAAGTCAAATAATTATTTAAACTTAGATTGACTGAAATTACAAAAAAATATATATGTGTATTAAATAAATTGGATGTAATCAATGAAAAAGACATTACTATTTTTGACTTTAATTTTCGTTCAAGTTTTGGCATTTGCTCAATCAAAAAAAGCTTTCCCGGCCTGGATGGATGATGCGGTGTTTGAAAGAAAAAATTCAACAGCCGTTTCGGGGCCGGTTGACCCCGAAACAGGTTTGAAAACAGAGTTCGGCACATCGGTTTTTAGAAAAAAAGTGCATTCAAAACTGCCTGATTTTCAAAAAATGCGTCAAAAATCAATTAAATCGGCAACCGAAAGTCATATTTCGGTTGATGATAAGCTAAAACAACTATTTGAGCATAAGACAGACATCGAAAAAAATATTCTCAATGTTTCTGATGAAACACAAAAAATCCCTTTTTTAGAATTGCTAAAAAATTTGGAATCACAGATCAAATATCTGGAATCTGTTAAAACAGCTTCTGATACAAAGAAGCTCAAATAGTTGTTGTTTTGTTAGTCGTTGTAGTCTGTCCAAAATTGTTTTGGAACGGGATTAGCGCCTTCCCATATGATTTCTCTGAAATGAACAGGGTCCGTGTTTCCCTCTGTATTAACGAATAATAGATGAGAGTCTCGATTAATTTTTAGAAAATCTCTTAATTCTTCGGCCCCATTTTCTCTGAGTATTGATACCATTGCTCCTAAGGTCACTGCGCCGGATTCCCCTGAAACGATGAAGGGGTCACCTTGAAGCGGCGTTGCATAAATTCGCATGCCTTTTGCGGCCACGTAATCCGGGCATGTTAAAAAACAGCAAGCATTGTTTTTAAGTGTTTTCCAAGCAAGCGGACTAGGTTCGCCACAAGCCAAACCGGCCATTATTGTGTCGAGTTTTCCCGATATTTTTACGGGGTTTTTATTGGCTTCAAGTATGGATTCATACAGGCAGGCTGCATTTTCGGGCTCTACCACGACGCACTTGGGTGCATTTTCCCTGAATAAAGCGTGGTAAAATCCTATGACAGAGGCTGCAAGGGCGCCTACTCCGGCTTGAACAAATACGTGTGTTGGTTTAGTTAAGCCTTGTGCAGCAAATTGTTCCTGGATTTCGCTCATCATAGTTGTATAGCCCTGCATTATCCATAAGGGTATCTGCGTGTAGCCTTCCCATGAGGTGTCTGATATGACCGCCCAATTGTTTATTTGTGCGTCTTTGCTAATTTGATTCACCGCATCATCGTAGTTTCCGGGAATTATTTTAACTTGTGCGCCATAACTTTTAATGGCATCTATTCGTGCTCTTGCTGTTTTTTCATGAACGTAAACCACGCAATCATGACCCAGTTTTTGAGCAGCCCAAGCTATTCCTCTGCCATGGTTTCCGTCGGTTGCTGTAGCAAAAGTAATTTTTCCGAGTTTTTTTTTGGCATTTTGAGAAGTTAATTCTTGATAGGTGAGCTCTTCTTTGTCTAGTCCGAGTTTATTTTTTAAATATTTATAGACAGCATATGAACCGCCTAAAATTTTGAAAGAATTTATCTGCAGTCTGTTTGCTTCATCTTTAACCCATATGCCTCCCACGTCGAACATTTGTGCTAAGTTTGGGAGTGAAAGTAATGGAGACATTTTAAAACCCGGTATTTGTCTGTGAAATTTTCTTGCTTTGCGTGCTACATCCGGAGAGAAATATTCTTCGGCTTCGCTGTAATTAGGGTTTTCGCAATTATTTAATACCCATTTTAAATCTGTGTGAATGTTATTCATTTGATTTGTCCTCCATTATGTTGTGATAAAAAGTGTTAACTGAAGACTTAATTATATTCTAAAACATTTGCTTTATGTGTGCAAACGGCTAATATTAAGGGAAATCGTTGTTATCTAGCTTTATTGTGTTTTTGCGACTGATTGGTCGGTTTTGCTCTATTTTGTAAATTTCGCTTTTGAAAATATCAGTTGTTTGCTCTATTGAATATTGTTGTGTATAATTATTTCAATCAAAAATCGAGAAGGAATGATAATGAAAAGTAAGCTTAGTCTTAATTTAGATTTGGTTGCAAAAGCGCGCAAGCATGCTTCTGATATTGCTCTTGATACTCAAAAGTTTATTGAACAGCATTCGAGCGTTACTATCGAAAGAACATTAGCCAGATTATTTGGAATTGACGGTGTAGACGAATTTGGTGTACCACTTCCGAATATTTTGGTGGATCATATCAAAAACAATAATGGTCTTTCTTTGGGTGTTTCTGTTTATTTGGGCAATGCCATAATACAGACAGGTAAAACGGCCCAAGAAATTGCAGAATCTGTTTCAAAGGGCGAATTAGAGTTAACTAAGCTGCCTATTGCAGATATGTTTGAAATTAACGATGTGATTAATAAAATTGCTTTGGCTTCTTCCGGAAGAATAACTGCCAACAGAGCTGTGCGTGAAGAATACTTGAATAAATACGGTGATAAGGCGGGTCCGTTCATTTATGTAATTGTGGCTACCGGGAACATTTACGAAGACATAACTCAGGCAAAAGCAGCTGCTGCACAGGGGGCAGACGTTGTTGCCGTTATAAGGACCACCGGGCAGAGTCTTTTGGATTACGTTCCATTTGGAGCTACAACCGAAGGTTTTGGCGGAACTTTCGCCACACAAGAAAACTTTCGATTAATGAGAAAAGCACTGGACGAATCTTCCCAAGAACTGGGGCGATATATAAGACTTTGTAATTACTGCTCAGGCTTGTGTATGCCTGAAATAGCAGCTATGGGGGCGCTTGAGCGACTTGATATGATGCTTAACGATGCTCTTTACGGAATTTTATTCAGAGACATAAATATGCAAAGAACCATGATTGATCAATATTTTTCACGAATAATCAATGGTTTTGCGGGAGTAATAATTAATACCGGCGAAGATAACTATTTAACCACTGCTGATGCTGTTGAAGAGGCTCATACAGTTTTGGCTTCACAATTTATAAACGAGCAATTTGCCTTGATTTCAGGTTTAAAAGAAGAGCAAATGGGTCTTGGTCACGCATTTGAGATTGACCCTGAACTTAAGAACGGTTTTTTGTTTGAATTGGCGCAGGCGCAAATGGCGCGTGAAATATTCCCAAAGGCGCCGTTAAAATATATGCCTCCCACTAAATTTAAAACCGGAAACATTTTTAAGGGACATGTTCAAGATACTTTGTTTAACATGATTACTGTCATAACTAATCAAAAAGTGCATTTACTCGGTATGCTTACTGAGGCAATTCACACGCCGCTTATCTCTGACAGGGCCCTTTCTATTGAAAACGCATCTTATATAGCTAACACAATGGCCGATCTTGGTGATGAGATAGAATTTAAGTCCGACGGTATAATGGCAAAGCGTGCAAACGGCGTGTTAGAGCGTGCTTGTTCGATGCTTGAAGAGATAAAAAAAGACGGTTTATTTAAGACTCTTGAAATGGGCAAGTTTGCCGGAGTCAAACGTCCTTTAAATGGCGGAAAGGGATTAAACGGGGTGTTCAGAAAACAAGACGGATATTTTAATCCATTTATCGAAATTATGCTGAAAGGAGCCGCAAAATGAGCAGTGGATTATATTCAACCAAGGTTAAAAATTTCAGCACAAAACTTGATTTGACACATTTAAAGCCATACGGGGACACAATGAACGACGGGAAAGTTCAGGTGAGTTTTACTCTTCCTGTTAAAGACGATGATCGTTCAATGGAAGCTGCAAGGCAACTTGCCGTTAAAATGGGCTTAGAAGATGCGCAAGTTTCTTATCACGGGGCATTAGACAAAGAATTCACTTTTTATGTGGTTTACGGTAATCTTTCGCACTCTGTTGATATTACTTCCATAAAAGTTAACACTATTGATTCTGATGTTATGGATATGCATGGCATAGATGAATACATAAAAGAAAAAATTGGCAGAAAACTTGTTGTTGTAGGTGCAAGCACCGGAACAGACGCTCACACTGTGGGCATAGACGCCATCATGAATATGAAGGGATATGCCGGTCACTATGGTTTAGAAAGATATTCTATGATAGAGGCCTATAATTTGGGCAGCCAGGTTCCAAATGAAGAACTTGTTAAGAGGGCCGTAGAACTTAATGCTGATGTTATATTGGTTTCTCAGACTGTTACTCAAAAAGATGTGCACGTTACAAATATGGTTGAATTGGTAGAATTATTAGAAGCAGGTAACTTGCGTGATAAATTTATTCTTGTTGCCGGAGGGCCGAGAATAAACAATGATCTGGCGACAGAACTAGGTTTCGATGCCGGTTTTGGGCCCGGGAAATATGCCGAACATGTTGCTTCATTTTTTGTAGACAGATTTACAAAAATACGCAAAAAATAAAAAAGTGTAGTATAATCATCCAGACGGGGAGTTGTGTGGCGACATATGAAAAACAAATTAGCTTTTGTCAGGCAATTTTGTAAAGAACCGACTAAGATTGGTGCAGTCGCCGCCAGCTCCGAAAACCTTGCAGCCAAGATGGTTGAGCCTATAGATTTTGCAAGGACGAAAGTTTTAGTTGAATATGGCTCAGGAACAGGGGTTTTTACTAAATACATATTTGGAAAAATAAACAAAGACAAAACACTCTTTTTTAGTTTCGAACTTAATGATGAAATGATATGCATTGCACGCCAAAATGTGCCCGAAATATGTATTTACAAAGACTCCGCAGAACACCTGAGAAAGTATCTTAAGCAGAATGATGTTAAGCACGCAGACGCCGTTATAAGCGGTTTGCCATGGGCTATCTTTCCCGAAGAATTACAAGATGCCATATTATACGAAACAAAAATGGGACTCAAAAAAGGGGGCGTTTTTACAACTTTTGCGTATATTCATGGTTTAATGCTTCCTGCAGGCGTCAGATTCAGAAAAAAGCTTTGCGATACTTTTTCTGAAGTAAAAACCAGCCCGATTGTATGGGGTAATATTCCTCCTGCTTTGGTTTACTGGTGTAAAAAATAGGAATCAAAAAAAAATAAATGAGCGCAATAAGTTTCAGCAGAGTAGTAAAAAGCTACGGTAACAAGTTGGTATTAGACGGGTTTTCGCTGAATATAAAAGAAGGTGAGATTTTTGCTTTAGCGGGAGTAAACGGTGCCGGAAAAACCACGGCCATTAAGTCTTTGTTAAAGCTTGTTAATATTTCATCGGGGCAAATTTCCTTGTTTTTGTCGAAATTAAACCGCGCTGAAATCGGTTTTGCACCCGAAGTTCCTGACATGCCTGATTTTTTCACCGTAAAAGAGCTGCTTTTACACGCTTTAAATTTTTATTCAGAAAAGGGTGATGAGAACGAAAAGTTCTTATTAAAGCGTGTTGTCGACCTGTTTGAATTAGATTCCTTGCTTGATTTGAAGGTTTCAGAATTATCAAAAGGGAATAGGCAAAGAGTTTCACTGGCCGCTTCGGTCATTCATAAACCCAAACTTGTGATTTTTGACGAACCTTCGGGAGGGCTTGATCCCTTCGGCAGAGATCTTGTTAAAAAAGCTATTAAAGAGCTTAATCGCGAAGGAGCGACAATCCTTTTTACAACACATATTTTGTCTGATATAGTTGGTTTGTGCCACAGAATCGGTATTGTATCTAACGGAAAAATCGTTTTTTGCGGAACTCCCTCAGAATTTTGTGATGAAAAACCTTTAAGCGAAATTGAAAAAGTATTTGTTGAATTTAAAGTTCCGGATGATTTAATCGAAGAACCGGGGCAGCTGATAAATTATGAAAAATTAGAATCAAATTCAAAACTTGATTATGTTTCAATATCTAAACAGGTTTTGCTTACTGCTAAAACGGTTTTACTTAAATCTTTTAGAAGCAATCTATTATTTGGTACAATTCTTTTGATGTTGCCATTTATATGGGGCAGTTGGATATTTGAACAAAATAATCCCGGTTTTCAAACAGGTTTTATCGCAGATTTGGGAACAATTTTTGTAAGTGTTTTTGCCTTTTTATTAACTTTGATTTTATCTTTAGAACATATTTTTTGGGTAAAAGAAGGTCATAGCTCTTATTTTTACTTGAGTCGTATGAGCCCCGGTTTATTGCCATTAAGCAAGTTTTTAGGTGTAGTTTGCACTGTCGGTTTGGCGCTTATATTTATGGTGCTTCTTCTTATCGGTTTTATGTTTTTTAACACGGGAACAATTATTTTGTATCCGTTTTATATTGGCTTTTCTGTTTTTATGCAAGTCGCGCTTGTTGTGTCTGTTTTTTCGTTGTTTTCGGCTTTTTTGCCTAAACTGACAGCAATAAGCTTGATAATAATTTTGTATTTAGTGGGCCTTGAGACAGATACGGCAAGATTATTTGTTGAATCTCTTGAATTGGGTTTTTTAGTTGTTCCGGCAGAAGCTTTATTTGCTTTATTGCCTGATTTTTCTTTGTTTCGTTTTGAGTCCGAATCTATTTCCACTTTGTTTTTAATTGTTTTGTATGCTCTTTTTCAAAGTTTATTTTATTTGGTTGCCGGGGGCAAAATTTTGTCTAAAAAAGATTTATGAAAAAGAATTGTTATATTTATGTTCTATTGTTTGTAATTTCTTTGTCTTTTTTATTTAAGACACACCTTATGCTAAGAGACTCATATGATAATCAACGCGGTGCTGAAAGAATAAGATCTTTTGTTGCTGCCGTTATCTTTAAGCGTGCTGACGAATTAATGCACAGAGGTTCAATAGATCCAGAAAACCAACATTTTAAAGCAGGCTCGTATGTGGGTAATACCGATATTATACCATTGTTAAAGTTGGTTACTTTAATTGCGCCCGAAGAATCGGCACCTTACCAGATACTTTCAAGAAGTTTGGCTTATGCTCAAGACAACGTTTCGGAAGGTGTTAAAATCCTTCAGAGAGGCATAATGAACAGCTCGCAGCCTGATTCTGTTCATGAATTATATGCATCTGTTGCTTTATTAAAGATGTTTTTTGATAAAAACCCAATGAGTCCTGAAGAAAAATTTTCTGCGATAAAATATTTAAATGCTGCGTGTGAAAAATATAACGAAAATTCGGCTGAAATATCTTCTGATCCTGCCTTTACTTTAGAGAACTATAAAATATTAATTGCAAGACTGTATGTGGAGTTAAAAGACTCTGCTATGGCTTTAAAAACCCTTGAAGAAGCGGGCATAGCTTTGACAGGGTCGAATGATCTTTTATTCTCATATTTGGCTGACTACAAAATGAGTGGGTTAGAGAATATGCAATTGCTTTCTTTAGAGGAAGTTCACAAAGACAAATTTGAAAACGACACCCACGAATGTGTTGACGATTGCTGCTGTCATGAAACTCACGAAAATAAAACAATCCCGTCTTTAAAGTATTTTTTTTCTGCTTTAAAGTCGGGACTGATTTTTATTGCTTTGCTGGTATCAGGATGGGTTAAAAAGGAATCTTTTTAGTTATCTAGGATTTTTCTGATTCTGTTTTTTCTTCTTACTAATCTTTTTTTCCAGGCTTCGATTTCTTCAGAGCTCATTGTTTGTTTTTCTAAACTGGGAGTTCTTGGCTGAAGATCTGTTAAAACTCTGTCGATTAGTCCAAAAACTTCATAAATACTTACTCTTTCGTAGCCTTTAAACATGCTGTCTGTATAGCCCATTCTTATTCCGGCTCTTGCAAGATTGTTAAGAGCGTAGTCCACTTCGCAAAGTGGGCTTACGTCTGAATACACAACCTTGTTTTCTTCAAAAGTTTTATGTGGAATTGCTTCTACCAAGTTCGTTGCCATGCACGCCAGTATATCTCTGTTCGCGTAGGTTTGTGTCGAAGTTTGACCATAATACTTGATTTGAGAAATAAAAGCCGGTTTATTAAGTTTTTGCATGATGCCAAGGAATAGCGCAGTAATGTCTTGTGTGGTTATGGCGCTGTCTCCGCGAACTTTTCCCCCGAGATTTGTTAGGTCAAACGCACCGGCAGTTTTAAGCCTTTCAAACTGTGCGGCAAACTCTTGTTCGTTTTCTTTGCAAAGAAGTTCTATGCCGGTGTCTGTAGGTTTGAATTCAAAAGAGCCCGTAGGTTCATTTCCAACGCCTACGGCATTATCATAAAAACGCATCAAAAATGCCAGAGCTTCTTTAACTTTCAGTTTGGCATAAGGGTTGAACTTTCCGCTGGTGCTTCCTCTGAAAATGTTATGTTGAACGGCGTATGCCAGGGGTTCGCTGTATCTTGATTCAATTTCCCAATCTTTAAACGGATTAATGTTTTTAAGGCCGTCACGTTTTAATACTTCACGATACCAACCGTGAACTATGGCTCTCATTATAGATTTTGCAGCGCCTTGTCTGCTTATAGAGCCGTTTGACCCGCCATCTCTGATTATTCCGAGCTCGACAAGCTCTGTCATATTAAACTTTCTGATAATGCCTGATTTTACAAGAACGACATTAAGTGCTCTTTGGAAAGCCAGTTCAGAAATGTTGCTTGACAAAACTTCGTTTGTCAGGCGAGAAGAGTCAAACAAACCTAATTTTTGAGAAAACTCAATTTCGGGAATCGGTTTGCTAGCCAAAGCATGCAACGAACTTACATTCATTAATGCTGCAACCAAGATAACAGCCATCAAAATACCAGCAATAAACTCTTTTTTAATGAGTAATAACATGGTTCCTCCATGAATTTATACTTCAATTCCTCTATATCGGTATATTTTAATATTATGTTAATGTTTTTACGAGAATTTTCAAATAATTTTTTGCGGGCTTAGGATACAATTATTGTGTTGACGTATCTTATTCAGCAACATATAATTATAATACTATTCTTGTTAGGAGGCAAATATGAAAGTTAATAAATTGTTCTTGTCGTTATTGTTTAGCTTTTTGTTTTATTCCGTGGGGTTTACGGCTCCTGTAACGGTTATTTCAGGTGATCAATCTTCTGTTGCTGACTCTATTGCCATGATGGAACCCGTAAATGTCGGAAAGGGCAAAATTGTTTCGGGTTTCATCGGGAAAGTGTTAAATATACCCAAAACCGTTAAGATAAGCGATTCCGGTTTCCTTTTGTTCGGCTTGTCTGCTGATGCTATGCAGGTTACGCCTGCAGGTAAAAATACCTATCATACAAAAGCTGTTTATCCATACCTTCAAGAAAGCAAAGAAATGCAGGATAGTCTTAGACTCAGACGAACAGCAAGACAGATAAGATATCAAACTCTTAAGAGTGCTGTCGAAAAATCTGAAGCTACCGCTGAACAGAAAAAGGCAATAATTGATTTTCTTTCTCAGTCTGTAGGTTCTCCCATGGTGCTGATGTCAAAGTCTCCGCTTCCGGCTTTTATGGCCTCTCCCGGCCCCTGCATGATTCCTATGGGTGCTGAAATGGTCGATTTAAAAACAGGTAAAAGGCTGGGAATTGAAACTTCGATGATTTGTGTTCTTGATATCAAGTCCGGCGATGAAGTGATTTTTTCAATAGACGATGCGTTGAAAAATGATACTCTTGATTTGGTTGTTGCTCATGAAAATGCTCATGGGATAATGTTCGATGCTTACGGAAAACTATTCCAATCGATTCAAAGAACATCTTCAAACGGTCATGATGCGCCGATAATTACAGATGTCGGTCTTGCTTATGTTGAAGGTTGGGCAGAAGCCTTTGAAGCTGTTTATGGTCCCTCTAATCCCAAATTGTCTGAAAAAGATCGAGAAAAATACAATATTTCAGAATTTTTGTATAGCCGCCAGAATCCGATCAGAAGAGACAGATATGTTTGGGCAAGTAACGTGGGTAAGAAAACCGGCGTTTTAAAAAATGGCTTACAGTTGATGTCAACCGAAGGCGTTATTGCCGGTCATTTTTATGATATTCTCACGGCAAGGGCTATAAATGCTCCATTTGAAAAATGTATCAAAACCATGTTAACCGCTCCGATGAATTTTATGGAGTTTGTGCAAAATTTTGTAAAGTTGTTCCCGGAAGACAAAAAGGTTGTCTATAGAATTTTATTGGAAAACTCCCATTATGTGACTATGCATGAAAATGCCGCAGAAAGTTATAAAAATTTCTATGAATTTAACTTAGCTTACAAACAAAAGAAAATAGCTAAAGAAGACTTTCTTGAGGCGCGCAAACAGTATAAAGCTTACACAGAAGAATTGTTTGCAGAGGCGATGCAAAAAGATAATATTTTTGCTAATGTTGGCCCACAAATGTGGTTCTCGGGTAAAATTAATCTTTCTAATTTGAAAAAGCAGCCATCCAAGGCCAAGCAATATCTTGCCGCGGCTTTCGGTAAAAAAGATAAGTTTTATGAGTTTCGTTTCGACTTAAACACGGCTACTGCCGAAATGCTAAGAAATATAGGTCTTGCCGAAGCAGATTGCGCAAAATTAATTAAAGCAAGAGAGAAAAAAGGGTTCTTTAAGGGAAATCCTTTAACTGCTATGAAGAGCGTCCTCGGAGAAGAAAGATTTAACAGATACAATGAAGTTTTAAACTTTGATGTATACGACCATACAAAATCAGACGTTGTTCGCGATTATGAAAAACAATCTGTCGTATTGTGGCCTGAAGATTTATCCAAGTTAAAGTAATAATTTAATTTATTTCTTTCTCTGCCAAGAAGTTTCCCACCAAGTTCGTGATGTGGATCTACACATCACGAACTTTTTATCACTGTAGCTTTTAGCTGATAATGCGAGAGAGCCGTTAAAAAGCGGAGAGAACGATTCCGGATCAGGCTGAGAATTAAATCGACTTAAATAAAAGTCTGATACAAGTGAGTTTTTATACATTTAGTTGTCCTATCTTCCACAATGTGGGTGGATTGTGCTTTTGCTTGATTCACACAACTGTTCTGCTTCGTATTCCAAAGCTCTGAGTTTTCTGTCGATAATGTTTAGTCGATCAATTTCTTCTCGGCATTTTTCAGAAATTTCGTTTTCAACAGCTTCTTCTTCTCTTTTGAGCGCTTCGATTGAATTTCTGATTAGTTTTAATCTTAGCTTTTCTTCTTCATCTAAGAAGGTTTCGCGGCAATCGTGCTCGCGTGTTTTAAATAAAGGAATTAGGACTCCCATAATATTTCTCCTGTTAGGGTTCTGTCGTAAAGACTAACTACGACAAACTCAATATCGGCAAGATTAAAAGGTTTTGTTACTTTTAAATTATGTTTTAATGTTTTAAATAGAATGTTATGTAAACAATTGTGTACATGATTTATGTTTTTGTTAAGCCTGCTTATAAAAGTGATTAAAATCTTTTAATTAAACCTTTAAATGCTCGCACAGAGTTCTTGTATGTAAAAAAGAGAAAAAAATCACAAAATTAGTTGACGTACATGCCGATAGGGCTTATATTATTCTCTGTTAAACTTGAGAAAAATTTCACACTCTATTTTTATTGATCTTTAGTCATTGCACTTTGGTAGGGCGGGAGATTTTACTCAAGAAGGAAAAGAATGTAAAATATTAGACAGGAGGTCGTGTAATGACCGGCCAAACAGACGCCAAGCTCGAACAGGTCTGCAAGATTATTGAAAAACATCATAGCGACGGAAGTAAGTTGATTCCGATTTTGCAGGAAATTCAGGAAGTATATCGCTATCTTCCCGAAGAAGTCATTGATTTCACTGCAAGAAAACTCAAAGTTCCCGCAGCCCAGGTTTATGGGGTTGCAACTTTTTATTCCCATTTTGCATTAACTCCTAAGGGTAAGTATCTTGTAAAAGTATGTAATGGCACCGCGTGCCACGTTAAGAAGTCAATTCCTGTTCTTAATGCTATTGTTGAAAAGCTAAAACTCAGCGAAGGCAAGATGACCACAGACGATTTGCTTTTTACTGTTGAGACTGTGTCTTGTCTGGGTGCATGTGGTTTGGCCCCGGTTTTGGTTATTAACGAAGACGTGCACGGCATGATGACCCCCACTAAAGCGGTTGCCGAGATTGACAAAATATTAGCCCAGGAGGCCGCAAAATGACTTTAGATCTTAAAAAAATTGCAGAATCCTATAGAGCAAAAGTTGAAGACAGACGTGTGATAGTATGCGCCGGGACAGCTTGTGTTGCGAACGGTGCGCTTAAGCTTATCGATGCTCTCAAAGCAGAAATCGAAAAAGCCGGTATTAGCGTTCGTGTCGATGTTCACGAAGAAAATAAGACAAAGAAAGATATGTATCTTTCAAAAAGCGGTTGCCACGGTTTTTGTCAGCAAGGCCCCCTTGTAACAATATTGCCCGAAGATATTTTTTATGTGCGCGTAAAGCCCGAAGATGCGGCTGAAATTGTTGAAAAAACTCTGAAAAATCACCAGATCATCGACAGGCTTCTTTTTATTGAACCGGCCGACGGAAAACATGCTAAGAGTCATGACGACATAGTTTTCTACAAACGACAAAAACGTGTTTCTTTGAAAGAAAGCGGTTATATTTGCCCTGAAGATATCGAAGAATACATATCTGAAGGCGGTTATGAGGGCGCAAAAAAAGCTATAACCTCGATGACCCCAGATGAAATCTGCAAATTGATGTTAGATTCAGGCCTTCGCGGCAGAGGCGGTGCAGGCTTCCCAACCGGAAAAAAATGGCAGTTTACACTCGTAAACAAAAGCGATGTTAAATATGTTGTTTGTAATGCTGACGAAGGTGATCCCGGTGCATTCATGGACAGAAGTGTCATGGAAGGTAATCCCCATGCTGTAATTGAAGGCATGTTGATTGCTGCCAAAGCTATTGAAGCTACCAACGGCTATATTTATTGTCGCGCCGAGTATCCTCTGGCGGTAAAACGCGTCAGAAAAGCCATCGAAGATGCGCGCTCTTTGGGTATTTTGGGTAAAAATGTTTTCGGTGCCGGTTTATCATTTGACATTGAAGTAATGGAAGGTGCCGGAGCTTTTGTTTGCGGCGAAGAAACCGCATTGATTCATTCGATCGAAGGGCAGCGCGGTATGCCTACACCGAAACCGCCTTTCCCTGCCAAAAGTGGCTTGTTTGGCAAACCTACTGTTATTAATAATGTTGAAACACTTGCTTGTGTGCCTTTAATTATGCGCAACGGAGCCGAATGGTTCAAAAAACTCGGCAGTCCAACTTCAGCGGGCACCAAGACTTTTGCTCTTACCGGGCATGTTGCGAATACCGGTTTGGTTGAAGTTCCGTTTGGCACAACTTTGCGAGAAATTATCTTTAATATCGGCGGCGGAGTGACAGATGATCAGGGGAAGCCGATGCCCGACGGCTTTAAAGCTGTTCAAATAGGCGGTCCATCCGGGGCGTGTTTAACACCCGAACACCTTGATATTCCCATAGACTTTGACACTGTAAAAGCTTATGGTGCTATCGTTGGTTCAGGCGGTCTTGTTGTAATGAATAAGACTACTTGCATGGTAGCAGTTGCAAGATTCTTTATGCAGTTCACTCAGAGCGAATCTTGCGGAAAATGCGTATTGTGTCGCGAGGGAACTAAGCAGATGCTTGCTATGCTTGATGACATTATGCGCGGCGATGCTGATGAAGAAACTCTTGTTAAGCTCGAAGAATTGGCTCTTGCCGTTTCTCAGGGTTCTTTGTGCGGATTAGGCAAAACTGCACCGAATCCGGTTCTCTCAACTCTCAAATATTTCAGACATGAGTATGAGGCCCACGTAATCAAGAAAAAATGCCCGGCCGGACAGTGTAAGGCTCTTTGCGCCCCTGAAATCGACCCCGCAAAATGTAAGGGTTGTACTCTTTGCGCTAAAAAGTGCCCGGTCAACGCTATTGAAGGGGCTCCCGGGAAAATCCACAAAATCGACTCTGAAAAGTGCATCAAGTGCGGTGTTTGTAAAGAAACCTGCAAATTTGGCGCAGTAATTTAATTGGGGGAAATGAATAATGACTACCGATAAATTTGTTCTTGTTAACGGACAAGAGGTTCCTATAGAAGGTGAGAAAAATCTGCTTGAGCTGATAAGAAAGGCCGGAATAGAAATTCCGACACTTTGTTATCATCCTAAGCTTAGTGTTTACGGCGCTTGCCGTCTTTGCGTCGTCGAAATTGAAGGTCGCGGTATTCAAACCTCATGTTCAACCGAACCTGAGCCCGGTATGAAAATCAAGACTCATACACCCGCATTGCGAAATATTCGCAAGGTTGCAGTTGAGTTGTTCTTAGCCAATCATAAGGTTGAGTGCCCGACTTGTGATCAGATGGGTAACTGCAAGTTAGAAGAAATTGCAAGAAAGCTTGGCGTGAATGAAGTTCGTTTTAAAAAGAAAAAAGATTTCAGGCCGGCAGATACAGGCTCTGTAGCAATTTACAGAGATCCCGATAAATGTGTGCTTTGTGGACAGTGCGTCAGATATTGCAAAGAAATACACGGGATCGGAGCTATAGATTTTGCTTTCAGGGGCAAAGACACATATGTAACACCGGCTTTTGATCGCTCTGTGGGCGATGGTGAATGTGTGAACTGCGGTCAATGCGCCGCTGTGTGCCCTGTGGGTGCCATAGTTGTTAAAAAACATATCAGCCCGGTTCAAAAAGCTCTTGACGATAAAACAAAAACTGTCGTTGTTCACATGGCTCCCGCGGTTCGTATAGGCATTGGCGAAGAATTTGGCTTGGTTGCCGGCCCGGAAACAACGGGTAAAATGGTTGCAGCACTCAGAAAATTGGGCTTTGATAAAGTTTATGATACTGTTTATGCAGCTGACCTTACAATAATGGAAGAAGGAACAGAGTTTGTTAATCGTCTGACCAAGGGTGGTGTATTACCTCAGTTTACTTCTTGCTGCCCGGGTTGGATAAAATTCATTGAAGAATATTATCCCGAACTTTTACCTAATCTCTCTAGTTGTAAGTCTCCTCAGCAAATGATGGGCGCTGTAATGCGCGAACTGTTGCCCGAACAATTGGGTGTTAAAAATGAAGATTTGTTCGTTGTTTCTGTAATGCCTTGCACAGCCAAAAAATTCGAAATCAGACGACCTGAATTCGAATACACAAAAGGCAAGCGTGATACAGACGAAGTTATAACCGTTCAAGAATTGGCACGAATGATCAAGGGATCAGGAATTGACTTTGCAAATCTGAAACCCGAAGAATTCGATATGCCGTTGGGTGACAAAACCGGCGCAGGCGTTATTTTCGGTGTAACGGGCGGCGTTACCGAAGCAGCATTGAGATTTGCCGTAGAGAAAGTAACCGGCAAGGTTATTGATGCGAAAGATTTAGATTATAAAGCGGTGCGCGGAAGCGAAGGCCTATTGGAAGCAACTCTTGATGTTGAAGGCACAAAGCTTAGAATTGCGATCGTTCACGGTCTTTCTAATGCTCATACTGTTTGCAAAGAACTTCTTAACGGCGAAGTAAAATATGACTTTATTGAAGTAATGACTTGTCCCGGCGGTTGTATTAACGGCGGTGGTCAGCCAATAGACTTTAACCAAGCTGCAAAAATCGAACGCAGAACGAAACAGATTTATGAAGCTGACAAAAATATGCCCAGAAGAAAATCACAAGATAATCCGGCTGTAATAGCTACTTATGAAAAGCTCCTCAAAGAGCCTTGCGGAGAAAAATCTCACCACCTGTTGCATACGCACTATTACAAACGTAACTTTTAATTAAGTTTTTTATAAGGATGCGGCCTGTTAAGGTTGCATCCTTTTTTATTTACTTGACAAAGAAGATGTTTTTATACAGATTCAGTATGTAATAGACTTGTTCCACGGAGGGTTATATGCTTACAATTGTTAAGAATACCGTTAAAATTGCAGCTGTCGCTGTGATTGGTTTTTGTGTTTTGGGCTGGCCGGAGCCGGCAGAAGCAGTGCTTGAGGGCTCAAATAGAGACAGAATGGAGTTCTTGGACTTTTCTGAAAAAATGATTAGAAGCGGTTTGTATGCCAATACCGGAAATAATAGTTTTTCTCGTGAAAATAAGCGGTTTGTAAGGGGTGTGAAACGTCACAATGAGCCATATATCTATGAACCCGATGTTTACACATGGCGATTAGCAATGGATGAACACAGGAAAAAAATGGAAAAAATGGCGCCGCCGCCCCCTGTTATGGAAAATTCAGATTTTGTAACTCCGACTCCTACTGTTCGAAGACCTGATTTCCCGCCGCCTTCAACTCTCCCCGATAATCCGATGCCCATATTTAATTCAGTTCAACCAATGACAAACTACAATAATAACGCTCTTTATCCACAACAGGGTTATGCCGTTCAATCCTATGTTGAACAGTCTCTTGTTCCGTCCGGGCAGCCATATGTAGTTCAGAGTGCGCCCGCACTTCCCGGCGATTCACAAGAAACAATGAATGGAATGATTTATAGGGCCAGGGTGCGTGGTATATATCCAACAGATCCTTTGCGCGGACAAGAAATCAGAGACAACCTAAGGGAACATTCCATAAACCTGGGAAGATAGGCGTATTCTTTTTAGTTTAATTTTTGCTTTATGTATGTTAGAATCTCACTTCTGAGAGTTTGATTTAAGAACAAGAGAAGGATATTGCCTCTAAGATGGCTCCTCTTAAAAAGATAATATTTGCATTAACAGATATTGTGTGTGTGACCTTTGCTTTAGTGGCTTCTATCTGGTTAAAATTCGATAGTTTGACACCTGCACACACTCAATATCTGTTATTTGTTATTCCAATACTGATGCCAATCGGTTTAGCTGTGTTCTGGTTATTTGGCTTGTATAACAGAACAATGCGTTTTATATCTTTGCCCGACATGATTGCTGTTTTTTTTGCTGTTTCATGTTTTAGTGCGGTAAAACTATTGTCTATATATTTCAGAGAAGGATTTCCCAGCCTTAGTTCTGTCTTTGCCATAGACTGGATGCTTTGTTTGATTATGCTTGGTGCTGTTCGAATAACTCCCAGGTTGCTTTTAAGTTTTATTGAGATCAGTCCCCTCCGAAACATGCTTTTTACCAAAACAGATAAAGCTTATAAGAGGGTTTTAGTTGTTGGAGCCGGGCAAGGCGGCGAAACAATTATTCGTGAAATCAGACGAAACATGAATCTGCCAATCGAAGTTGTGGGCCTTGTTGATGATGATCCTACAAAATTGAATCAAATAATGCTTGGAGTTCGTGTTTTAGGCGCTACCGAAGACCTCTCGAAGATTGTTGCAGAACACGCAGTTGATGAGATTATAATAGCAATACCTTCAGCCGGCGGGTCAGATTTAAGAAGAATTGTTCAGCAGTGTCAAAATACAAAAGTCAGATTTAAAACTTTACCGGGACTGCAGGATATTATTTCCGGCAAATTAGCCCATTTGCAGTTAAGAGACATAGCCATAGAAGACTTGCTCAGGCGTGCTCCATCAGAAATAAATATCTCTGAAATAGCGGCCTATTTGACCGGAAAAAACGTTATAATTACCGGTGCGGGTGGCAGTATCGGAAGTGAAATATGTCGACAAATTTTGCCTTTTCAGCCAAAAGCACTGCTTTTATTGGGACATGGTGAAAACAGTATTTTTAACATTCACCAAGAATTGCAACGCAACCCTGCCCTCGGAAACACAAAACTTATTCCGATAATAACTGATATTCAAGATTACGACAAACTTCTTAAATTGTTTAAATCATATAAAATCGATATAGTTTTTCATGCTGCAGCCCATAAACATGTGCCATTAATGGAGTTGAATCCTGAAGAAGCTGTAAAAAATAACGTAATCGGAACAAAAAACATAGTTGAAGTCTCACATCTTACTAAAGTTGAACGCTTTGTTATGATTTCCACAGATAAGGCAGTTAATCCAACTTCCGTTATGGGGGCAAGCAAACGGGTAGCAGAAAAAATACTGAAATGTTATGCAAGAAGAAGTTCCACAAGGTTTGTTGCCGTAAGATTCGGTAATGTTCTTGGCAGTCGCGGCAGTGTTATTCCGATGTTTAAGCAGCAGATCGAAAATGGCGGCCCTGTAACTATAACTCATCCCAATATGATAAGATATTTTATGACTATTCCCGAAGCCAGTAAGCTTGTAATTCAGGCAGGAGCATATGGAAAAGGCGGAGAGGTCTTTATTCTTGATATGGGTGAGCCGGTAAGAATAGTTGATCTCGCAGAGGATCTCATTCGTTTGACGGGCCTTGAAGTTGGCCGAGACATTGAGATAAAATTCACGGGTGTTCGTCCGGGCGAGAAGCTTTATGAAGAGTTGTTAACCGCGTCAGAGGGTATTACAGCTACCAGAAACAGCAAAATATTTATCGCAAAGCCTGAAGAGGTTAACGAACAAGTGCTTTTGGACCAGATAAAGAATCTTGTTGAAGCAGCTCATAGCGCAAATGCTGCATCAGTAATCAAGTGCTTTAAAGATATTGTTCCAAGCTTCTCACCTAACAGAGATATGATTTATAACAAAGACAAGCAGGAGCGGGCTACTTCTGAAGCAGATGTGGTTAAGTTAAGAGTTTTATCAAACTGATTTATTTCAGTTCAATTTTGTTTACTTTTAACAGTGAAGTTCCGTCAGCCCTCATAAGTTCGGTTATTGCTCCCGTGTATGCTATTGCCGCTTTTACCTCGGCAATTTTGGCTTCGGTGAGGTCACGTTGGGCTTGAGAGACTTGAAAAGAGGTTGTTTTACCAACACTGAATTTAATTTCTTCTACCCTCAATTTTTCTTGCTGTTTTTGAGTTGTGGCGGCTGTGGCAGCTACCTGCTGCATTGTTCTTTGAACTTCTATGTATGCTTTTATAACATCTTCTTTGATGACTTGTTCGAGGTTTTTTAGGGCTTCTTTTTTCATATCAGCTGTTATTTTACTTCTTTCAAGCTTGGCTCTGGCCGATCTTCTGTTTCTTGTCAGTTCATAGTTGAAACCCACTTCAAAATCCGGTTTTTCATTGTTATTAAATTTTGGGTTAGAGTTGTTAAAAGACCTTGAATAGCCGGTGTTTCCGAGGCTTACAAAAAAGTCTAACTTAGGGAGCAAGCCATTTTTGCTCGTTACAATATCTAATTCGTTTTTAGCTATCAGAACTTTTGCTTGAAGCAGTTCGGGTCTTTGTTGTTCTGCCAAAGCTAAGTGTGCTTCTAAATCCATTTGATCGATCTTCTTCAAGAAGGGTTTATCAGTAAGATTTGGTAAGTTCTTCCAAAAATTTTCAGTGTTGTGGTTGACTGTTCTTAATAATGATATAGCGGTGTTAACCATATTGCTTTGGGCATTTATTAAATCTTCTTCGCACTTAGCAACTTCAGCTTCTGCAGCTGCTCTTTCAGATTCCGGAATGCTTCCCGCAAGTATTCTGGAGTTAGTTTCTTGTCTTTGCTGAATCGCAAGGGCTGCAGATTCATTTACTATTTCAAGTTGTCTTACGCTCAAATAATGTTCCCAATATTTTTTTTCAACCGAAGCTATGAAATCAAGTATAAATGCTTTAAGCTCATGTTTTGTGTAGTTGTAATCTAATTCTGCTTGTTTAAGAGAAATTAGATTTATTTCTTTTCCTGAATTGCGAAGCAAAGGATGCGTCAGGTCGATTCCTATTCTATTTGAATACAAGCTGTTAGAATTGCCGGACCTGTTTCTGCTTAACTCACTATTAACTGCAACTGTGGTTCCCGAATACAAAAGTTTTTCAAGTTCAATCTCTGCTTCAGCATTATCTGCTCTTGTATTCGTCAAATTGTTTGCAGCATTTAAGTTTTGTGCTTTTCTATCCCCTGTTGAAACTGTTGCTTTAACTTTTGTGTCGAAAGCGGCTTTTTCGCTTTCAATAGCTGTTTTTGAAGCTTGAACATCAAGTTTTTCAATTTTTAGCGAAATATTATTGTTTAAAGCTTTAAGTATCGCATCTTCAAGGCTTAACTTAATGGGTTTAACAGATTCGTCAAAGATATTAAACGCTTGTTTACTGAAGTTTAATTGAGCTATAGCATTGGTGTTATTTAGGGTAAGCAATATAAATATTATAATTAAGGATAAAGATTTTTTCATTTACTCTCTCCTTTAGAACGTGAAAAAGCCTTGGTAAATTCTATATAAAGCAATGGGATTATTAGTAAAGAAACCAAGGTCGCAAAAGAAAGTCCCGCAATAACAACTTTTGCCATTGGGGCTTGAACCTCTCCCCCTTCGCCTATTCCTATGGCAAGAGGAACTAATCCCAAAATGGTAGTCAAGGCTGTCATCAATATTGGACGACAGCGGTCGCGGGCTGCTTCTTTAACTGCTGACAACTTGTCCATTCCTGCTTTTAAGAGGTCGTTAATATGGTCTACCAACAAAATGCTGTTGTTAACAACAATACCACCTAACATGATACAACCAATAAATGACTGAACGTTAAAAGAGGTGTTGGTAAAGTATAAAATCGGCAAAACAGATATTACTGACATAGGAACCGTAGTCATAACAATGATTGGGTCTGAAAACGCTTCGTATTGAATTGCCATAATCATGTAAACAAGCAATAAAGCCAGAGCGAAGCTGATAGCCAATTCTGCATATGCTTCTTGCTGTTCTTCGTAGTCTCCCGCAAAAATGACACTAAATCGCGCAGGCATAGGTATGCTGTGTAATTTTTCCTGCACTTCTTTAATAATTTCACCCATTCCTCGGTTTTCAAAGTTTGCCGAAACATTCAGAATACGCTCTTGGTCTCGTCTTTCAATTAGAGTCGGGCCCAGTTTGCTCTCTATATGAGCAATGTTGCGCAACATAACCTGTTTGCCTATATTGTTAGTAACTTGAAGATTTAATAGGTGATCCAGTGACATGTATTCAGCGTCAGAAGCTTTAACTAAAATACGATATTCATTCCCGTCTTCGCGTAAATTACCCGCACTTGTGCCGGACATCATGGTTTCAAGAAAGGCAGAAATCTTTGAAATAGTAAGCTTCTGGTCAGCTGCCTTCTCGCGGTTTATAACAATTACTCGTTCCGGCACTCCCTTATCTCTCGATAACTGCACATCCGTAATTCCATTAACTGTATAAAGCATTCGCTCTATGGCCTTGCCAAGAGAGTCTGCGGTTTCAATGTCATGGCCGCGTATCTGTAATTGTAGCTTTTCACTTCCGCCTCCGCTTCCCATCATAAACATGCCCCTGCCTTCGCGCGTTCTTACGACGGTACCGGGAAGTGCAGAAAGATGTTTGCGTAAATCAGTCGCAATTTGTGCGCTGCTGCGAGTCCTTCGTGAGGCTGAAATCAACGGAATTCTGATGTTGCCGATCGCAACATTCGATGATCGCCCGCCACCAACGTTGGTAAAAATAACTTCTGCCTCGGGTGTTTTCTCATATATAATCTTTTCGGCCTCAATCATGATTTTTTCAACCAGACTCAGACGGGTTCCTTCTTCCATTTCCAGTGTAACTCTGACTTCGCCCTCGTCTGCCTGAGGCATAAATTCGGTGTCTACGACTTTTATCATAGTCAGAGAACTTGCCAATATCAAAGCAAGAACAAAAACAGTAAGAGTTTTGTGTTTTAATACAAAATCCAGTGCGATAGCATGTATCGAAAGAATTTTTGAGATTCCTTTTTCTGATAACCTCTGAAAATAGTTTTTCCGGTTTGAAGCAGTTATATTTAAAAACAAAGAACTCATCATAGGAACAATGGTTAATGAAATAGCCATAGAACAAAGCAAGGAAAAAGAAACTATATAAGCAAGCTGCTTGAACATAATGCCGGACATGCCTTCAATGAACATCAAGGGAAGAAAAATTCCTACTGTGGTCAAGGTGCTCGCCAAAATTGGCATTGCAACCTCAGTAGCACCATTTATTGATGCGTCAATCTTAGATTGCCCCTTTTCTCGATATCTGAAAATGTTTTCTAATACAACAATGGAGTTGTCTACAAGCATACCAATGCCTAACGCAACACCGCCAAGCGACATAATATTTAAGGTAAAGCCAAAATAATACATCAATGCAAAGGTGGCAATAATAGAAACAGGTATTGCAATGGCAATAATTATGGTACTGGTTATGTTGGCTAAAAATACAAGCAAAATAAGGACTGCTAATGCACCCCCCAATAAAGCCGACGAACTCACATTTTTGATCGAACGTTGAATGTATTTTGAGCTGTCGATAATCGCACTCAAATGTAATTGAGGTAAATCTTCATTTATAGCTTCAATTTCTTTTTTAACATCCTGAGCTACCGAAACAGTGTTGCTTCCTGATTGTTTATATACCATGATTCTGACGCCCGGACGCTGATTGATTCTGACAACACTGCGCTTTTTTTCCCAGTGATCTTTTACATTTGCAACATCGCGTAACCTAATGAGCTTTCCGCCTGTTTCACCCACAACCATATTTGCTATTTGATTAACATTCTCAAATTCACCCGGCGTTCGTAAACGCAATTCGTAATTGCCAAGTTCAATCATGCCGGCGGGTAAATTTAAGTTTTCGGCTTTAATGCGATTAATAATGGTTTCAGGAGCTATTTTAAGGGCTGAAAGACGGTCGATATTAAGCTGAACTTGAATTTCACGCTGGTTGCCACCTAAAATATCGATAGAAGCAACACCGTTTATGCGCTCAATACGATATTTTACTTGATCCTCGATTAGTTCCAACATTTGTACAGGGTCAAGGTCGCTCGAAGCACCCAACACCAAGATGGGGGTGGCGGCGGCATCAAATTTACGTATACTGGGTCTTTCAATGTCGTCAGGTAAACGCCTGATAATTCTGTCTATGCGGTCGCGCAAATCATTTGATGCTGCATCAAGATCTGTGCCCCATGAAAAAGAAATTCTTACACGACTGCTGCCTTCGTTGGAGGTAGAATTTATTTCTTCGACCCCGGAAATTGCAGAAACAGCTTGCTCAATGGGCCTGGTGATAAGAGTTTCGACTTCGGTTGGGCTTGCATCTGAATAATTTGCAGATACAGTGATGGTAGGATAAGTCATGTCGGGCATTAGATCGACAGGCAGTTTATAAAAAGAAAGAATGCCAAATAATGTGACAATGCTCATAACCATTGTCACACCGATCGGGCGTCTTACTGAAGTTTTGGCTAGTTTCATCGCTCTGAGCTCTTTCTTGTTGTCTGCAGCGCAGATTCATTCGAAATTATAATTTTCATTCCGTCTTCTAATAAGTGCTGGCCTAAGGTTACGACTTCACCCTCTATTAGGGGTGAAATAATCTCGATTTCATTTGCCGACGAGAATCCAAACACTATTGGCATAAACTTGGCTTTTTCTTCTTTTCTGTCAGCTATAAAAAAACCTTCTTGATTGTTTCTTCTGGAAACAGCATTAAGAGGAGCTATTATAATGTTTTCATGTGCTTCGTAGACAATTTCAACCTGAACAAACATTCCCGGTTTTAGTCGATGTGATGTGTTCGGGAGTTTCAGTTCAATGCGCCCTTGTCTCGAAGTTTCATCAATCAAGGGAGCTATGCGTGAAACCGTTGCTGTAAAGGTTTCATTGGGCATTGCGCTTGGTTTTACAGTTGCTTTCATTCCCGGTTTAATTTTGAAATAATCCCGTTCAACAACATTCAGAGCTACGGTGAGGTCATCGATGTCTATTACAGAAACAATTGGGGTATTTGCTGTTATCATAACACCTTCATTTAGAAATTTTTCTGCAATAAATCTTTCTTTTGCTCCTCCTGACCAAGAAACGTCGATGTTAGCGTATGCAAGTTTTAATTTAGCTGTTTCAAGTGTCGATTCAGCCTGACTAACCAAAGATTTATTTACTAAATGCTTGGCTTGCCTGGACTTATGGGCGGCTTGCGTGCTTTCAACTTCGACTTCAGACGCAACCTTTTGGTTATGCATCGTTTTTATGCGCTCAAGTTCTTTAATAGAAATTTCTAATAGTTCTTTGCTTTCATTGAAGTTCGCCTTAGCTATTTCAAGTGCAGATTCTGCTTGTTTTACACCTAAAATTAGTTCCTCATCGTCTAATCTTGCAATAATTCCGCCATTGTAAATTTTATCTCCTATATCAACATATAGTTTTTTTATTCTTCCGCCTATTTTGGGGGATACGGTAAATTTAGAGTCAGCTTCTATGCTTCCGCTAAATATGCCAACATCATATATGTTTCCTGTTTTTAAGGGAGAGGTTTCAACGGCGACAGATATTTCTTTTGCTCCTCCTTTTTTTGTTTGTGCTTTCGAGTCATTTTTAAATAGTCTGTCAGTGATAAACCAAGCGATGATTGCGCCGGCTATAAATATTGCTACTAATTTTTTCATGTTTAACAAAAATTCTCTTTCTTTTTAGCTTAGGCGACATCATAACAAATTTAAATACAAAAAAACAAGAACCATATTGGTTCTTGTTTTTTATGCTTTATAAATAATCTGTTTAAGCTATTAGAATCTGCTGTAAACTTCAGCCCACAGAATTCCGTAATCAGCAAGACCTGTGCCGGCAGCATTGTTAACGCCTGTTTTAACACCGGTGGTGTATTTGCCGTCGAACTCAAAGTCTGTGTAACCAACTCTGACTCTTGTGTTTTCGGTAAGTCTGTATCTGTATTCTAAGGTCATTACGTTGGCTGCCGCATCTTTAACTGCGGGGTCACCGGCTGCTGTTGCAAATGCGGTGAAGTTGTCATTGTTTGAAGAATCTTTTGATTTGTCGAGCATATCATAAGCAATTCTTGCATAATGTTTGTCGTTGCAGGGTCTGTATTCAACTTGAACTTTTATGTCAGACATATTGGTGAAGCCGTTGTTAAAGAAGTTATTGCCGCGGGCAATGTCTTCATAAGGAGTTTCGATTCCGTCTGAATATCTGAGGTTGTTATTGAGTGAAATAGCACTGTAGGCTTCTTCATCTGCTTCAAGGTAAGCAACTTTGGCGGCCCATTCTTTTTTGCCGTCCCATTTGATGGCAGCATAGTTGGTCCAGCCTTTGTATTCTTTGGTAGAGGTCAACACTTTGTCTGTTTGGTTATATGCAAAACCAAGATCGTATGAATAATGACCGCTGTCGCCGAGAGCTCCGGAAGCCCCGAATTCTAATACGTTTGCTGCACCGTCGGTGTAAGCTAAGCCATCGATTGCGCTAACGCCGTCGCCATAGCTTTGTGTGTAATAGCCAACATAAATGTCGTTGTCGCGATATTTGGTGTCAAGGTTGAGGTTCCAGATTTGTCTGAAATCAACACCGTTGATTCTGTTGTAAATAGAATTGAGGTTCATGTCGATTTCGCCGGCTCTCTTTGTGTAGGTGATTGCGTCAACATAATCGCTCAGAACAAGAGCGTGACCATGAGTTCTGAAGTCGCGGCCGAATGTGAAGTCTCCGCCAAACGAGAACATATCTTTGATGCTCAAGTAGGCTAAGTCAATCTGGTTGTCAGCTGCAGTAGCACCACCAAGGTTTTTGCCGAAATAATAGTTAGCGAGGGGAGCGTTTTTTGCATTGCTGCCGTCATCCAAAATGATCCATCTGGCAACTGCAGTAACATTTTCGTCTACGTTAGCTTTGAACATAAGGCGGAACTGAGTTTCTGCATAGCTGTTATTGGGGTCAGCGTCATTCTTTTCGCGGGCATTGGTCTGTCTTACTAAAAAGTCGCCGGAAATTTTGATCTTTTCGGTGCCGCCGTTTTCAACACAAGCTCTCATTTTGCTTACGTCAGTTTTAACTGTGGCAAGATCGGCTTTTACCATTTCCATGTCGTCTTCGAGAGCGGTAACTTTAACGCCCAAAAGAGCAAGTTCGTCTGCGAATTCAACAGTTAGCTTTTCCAGAGTTTGGAGATCTTCTCGGGTGATCGAACCGAAATCCATGCCGTTGTCGGCCATTTGTTCGATGTTTGCCAGCATTTTAGCAGTGATCATAGCCAAAGCATAGCGACTTACATTATTATTGCCCTGGTAGGTGCCATCGGGGTAACCGGTCAAGATACCCTTATTTGCTAATTTGGTTATAGCTTCGTTAGCCCAATGTGATGTGGGAACATCGGAAAAAGGATTTGCACTTGCCATTGACGATACTAACATCAATAGCGCAACAAGAAGCATAGAAAAACGTTTCATACTATTCCCCTATTTTTATAATATTGGATAAAAAATCCTAGATACTTCGACATAATAATAGTAACTATAGTAAATGTCAATAATATTTTTTCGGGAGTTTGACACTTTGATTTGAATTTTTCTATTTAAAGTCGCTTTAGCGGCTATTTTTTTTGTCAAATTTTTAAGATTTATATTGCGTGATGTAGCGCGATGTGTTATAATTAGATAGTTAGGAGTCGTCTAATGAGATTAAAAGTTGTTAAGTCAAAAAATGCTGCCTCGTTTTATGTTCAGAAAACTGTTTACGTTGATGGTAAACAGAAAACAGTTATGGTTGAAAAGCTCGGAACTTATGCTTCTCTTTTGGAAAAACTCAACGGTAAAGACCCATACGAATGGGCAAAAGAGTATGTAGAAGTGCTTAACAAAAAAGAGCGGGAGGAAAAACCGATTGATATCCAATTAACCCTTTCCTCAGGCAAGAAAATAAATTATGGTCAGGAGCGTCTTTTCAATGGTGGGTTTCTGTTTCTAAATCAGATTTACAAACAACTTGGCTTGAACAAATTATGCAAAAGTATCAGCAAGAATTATAAATTCAAATACGATCTTGATAATATATTATCAAGACTAATTTTCAGCAGAATTATATATCCGGATTCAAAACTAGCAACTTACGAACTCTCTAAGAAGTTTATAGAAAAACCCAACTTCGAATTACAGCATATCTACAGAGCACTTAATGTTCTTGAAAAAGCATCTGATTTAATTCAGGCAACCGTGTATGAAAATAGTCTCAAAATAACAAAAAGAGATACAAAAGTTCTGTTTTATGACTGTACAAATTATTATTTTGAAATTGAACGCGAGGATGGGCTGAAGCAATATGGACATTCAAAAGAACACAGACCGAATCCAATAGTTCAAATGGGATTATTTATGGATGGTAACGGAATACCTCTGGCATTCTGTATAAACCCAGGTAATACCAATGAACAGATAACAATGAGACCTCTTGAAAAGAAAATTATTGATGACTTCGGTCTGTCAAAATTCATTGTATGCACGGATGCCGGGTTAGCTTCTGAAGATAATCGCAGGTTTAACACAAAAGGCGCAAGAGCTTTTATTACAACCCAATCAATCAAAAAGTTAAAGGGATTCTTACAGGAGTGGTGTCTTGAAGCAGACGGCTGGCACCTTTCAGGGAGCAATAACACATACAATATTTCTGAAATAGACGAGGACAAATTCAAAGAATCAACATTTTATAAAGAACGCTGGATTAATGAAAATGGCTTAGAACAAAGACTTATAGTTACTTACTCATTAAAATATCGTAATTATACGCAAACCCTGAGAGAGCGTCATATTAACAGAGCAGAAAAACTAATAAACACAAACGGCTGTAGTCTAAAAAAAGCCAACGCAAACGACTGCAAGAGATTTATCAAACAAACTAGTTGCACTCCAAACGGCGAAATAGCAGAAAAAACAATATTTTCCATCAACAAAGATATAATAGATAACGAATCCAAATACGATGGCTTTTATGCCGTATGTACAAATATAAGTGATGAAACTCACGAAATAATCAGCATTAATAAAAAAAGATGGGAAATCGAAGAATGCTTTAGAATTATGAAGACCGAATTCAAGGCTAGGCCAGTGTTTTTATCTAATGATCAGAGAATAAAAGCTCACTTTCTTACCTGTTATCTTGCTCTACTGATATTCAGATTATTAGAAAAGAAATTGGGCAACAACTTCAGTTGCGAACAAATAATAGATACTCTCCGTGAATACAATTTTCTTGAGATCAACAAAAAAGGCTATATACCAGCATTTAAAGGAACAGAACTGAATAATAGATTACATGAAACTTTCGGCTTCTACAACGATTCTGAAATCATCACATATGATCAAATGAATAAAGTTATAAAAAAATTATAATAACGAAAAAATCACGCAAAACCCTTAAATTTTAAAAACGACGCAAACAATCTAATGATGATGACTTGCGTCGTTTTTTTAGTCACAAAGTGTCAAACTCGGGATATTGGATAAAAAATCCTAGATACTTCGACATAATAATAGTAACTATAGTAAATGTCAATAATATTTTTTGTCTCCCATAGTGTACATCGATCACCCGTTTACTTGCCCAATCAGAGCCCAAGAGCCGTCCTTTTCCTGAGCGATGGTGCCATTTTTGACAAGCTCGTTCAACAGTTTGTCAATTTGTACGCTTGAAGCGTTAAACACTCTCTCTAACTGCTCTTTGCTGCAAGGATGTCTTAATAAAAGTTTTAAAATATCGGATGAAAGTGCCGGACGATTCCAGGCACTTGCTTTTGCAGGAACAAAACTGTGCTCAAATGCTGTTGTTATCGGAATAGGAAGATTCAGTTTATCTCTGAATTTATTGAGTTTGCCTTGGTCGGCAGTTTTGACTTCCTTTTCTAAGGGCATCCTGACCGCAGAATTAAGATAAATTGATTCTATATTTTTCAAAGAAGCTAAATAATTGCTCAGTCCTTCGATTTCTTGGTCTGTGTCATTAATTTCCGGACAAACGAATATCTCAATTTCAATTGCACCTGAGTATGTTTCGGTAAATATTCTCAGACCTTCTAAGTTAGCCAAAACCTCAACACTGCTGACCGGACGATGTATTTTTTCATACGTGCTTTGGTTTACGGTACAGAGAGTCGGCAGTACTCTGTCAGCAAGCATTAGTTCTTTTCTTACATCAGGTAAATGAAGCAGCGAGCCGTTTGTGATCACGCAAGTCGGGGCATTATTCATCTTTTTGATTTCTGCCAGTATATACCCAAGTCCCGAATGGAGCGTGGGTTCACCCGTTCCCGATAAAGTAATCCAGTCCGGTTGCTCCACTTCTCGCAATACAGATCTCAGTTCCTCCAAGACATCATCGGCTTTGCAAAATTCGTTTCGGTGATTTGTGTGAGTGGTAGTTCTGGAAAGTTGGCAATAGATGCAGTCAAAAGAACAGGTTTTTGTAGGGGTTAGGTCTACTCCAAGTGAAGTGCCCAGCCGTCTTGACGGCACAGGGCCAAATATATGTGTGTACATGTTATTCGCCTGAGAATTTCTTGAAATTTCCGAAATAATAAACGCCCACAGCTAAAAACACAACCACAAAGGGTATAACTGCAAAATATAAAGACTTGAAAGACCTGCGTTGCTCTTGTGGACGTGCAATTTTATTCTTTGATTCTTCCATTAAGGCAATAGTTTTTTCTATTTTTTGCCGAGTGCGCTTATGCTGAATCTCTTTCGCTGATTTTTTCAGCTCCTCAATGGCATTCTCTAGGTTTTCTAATGGTATATCTACGGTCATACTGTTCTCCTTTGCGCTCATTCATTGCGTTTATTTAATCTTAGTTTGCTCTACAGACAAAGTTTCTCCTAATTTTACCTCTAATTTTTTAAGCTGCAGATTATTGAGATTCATTGTTTTGAGCCGATTCCATACACCCGATGCACTATTATTGTAGCCAATATTTACAAATCGGTCGGCTATTTCAAACATATTATCGGGATCAATAAAAGAAGTGTTCAGGGCTCGTGTGTATTCTGCCGCAGCATTTTTTGTTTCTTTTGCTTGCGCGAATAAATCGCCCATTCTTATATATGGAAGGGGGGTTTGAGGCTCTCTGCTTTGCGCTAATCGGTAAGCTTCTGCCGCTTTGTCATATCTTCCCATTTGTTTGTAAATGTCGCCTTGAAGTAAGTTCATGAGATTGTTTTCAGGCTGTTGTGCCAAAGTGCTTTGTACTATTGCCATGGCTTCAGACATCAAACCTTCTTCTAAAAATGCCTTTGTTATAGGCTCGATAGCTCTTGGGTCGTTTTTTTCAATAATTCTGTTATATACAGGGAACCCTTCTGTTTCATTCGGGTTAGCAGATTTTACCTGATTCGATATTTGGTAAGCCAAGCTGTGCATACCAATGTCGGCATATCCGTTTGCAAGAGCCCTTAAAGCGTGAATGTTTTGCGGATTAAGTTTTAATGCCTTCAAATATATTGCCGATGCTTGAGCTTGTCTGTTAGTAGCTGTGTATACTTTCCCCAAGTTCATAAGCGCATTGAAATTACTCGGGTTATGCGACAACAAACTCCTGAAAGTTTCTATTGCGGCGTTAAACTTGCCTGCCCGTGCAAATCCTAAAGCTCTGCTGTATTCGGCTTCTGTGTCTGCCGGGGTTTCATTGATAACATGGGCCGGTATAATTACTTCGCTCTCAATTATTTGTGGTTGTGACACAACTTCTTGCCGACCCTCGTCTCCCAACGCTCTTACTATTCTCGCCGCGTATGGATCCTCATTATTTAAAGTTGCGATTGAAGCCCGCCACAAATTATGTGCTTCGTTTTTATTTCCGCTTTGAATTAGGTTTAAGCCTGCAAAATATCTATATTTGTTGTTAAAGGGTTCAAGTCTGATAGCCTTTTCAAAATAGGCGCCGCTTTGTTCATGATTTCCAAGCTCCATCTCTAATTGCGCAAAATTAAACAGCGTTTCGCTGTAATCAGGATCATTGTTCAAAACTTCATTCCAAAGTGCTCGCGCTCCTTCAAAATTGCCCATTCTCGCAAAAATCTGTCCTTTCTCAGACATTAGTTCATTTTTGTTCGGGTAGCTTTGCTCGAGTTCTCCGATTATTTCAAGTCCTTTTTCAAAAAAACCTTTTTGATACAAGCATTTTGCATAATGTAATTGTCCTTTTTGCGATTCCGGCTCAAGGGCTAAAAATTCTTCGGCGTATTTCGTTGCTGAGTCGTATTCAGAAAGTTTCTCGCATACTATGCTCAGATCCAATACAGCCCAGGTTTCGTTTGGAAACCTTTCTGTAAGTATTTCGAGTGCGCGTTTTTCGTCGTTAACGTTTCCGTTTTTCTCGTATAGTTTCAAATTTTCTAATATTTCTTCTAGGCTCATTGAGTATTCAGGGGCCTGCGCTAAGCTGACTTTGGGCATGCTTGCCTCAATAATGGCTTTTAGATTATTCGCCTTGTCATTTGCAGGGTCAATTTGAAGCGCACGAACGAGCATTTGCTTTGCTTTTTCGGTGTCGCCGATCTTGTGAATCAGCTTTCCATAGGCTGCGACAGCAGAAGCATTATTTGGGTGTGTGTTGTTCAGCCCTCTTAATATGCGGTCTGCTTCCATTAAGCGGTCGCTGTCTAAAAGATGTTCGGCTAATCTGATTTTTATGGTTTCTTGCTCAGGATATTTCCCGGCAGCCGCACGTATCATAGATTCCGCTTCGTTAGGGCTGCCCGACTCTAAAATGCTTTCAAATGTCTTAACATAAGCATCTCCGAGCTTTTTTTCCGTTTCTTCTTGGTTGTATCCTGATTTTAAAAGTTTTTCATAAGTTTCTACTGCCTCGCTTGGAACTCCCAGGCTGATTGCTGATTTAGCAAGCAGATCCATTGCTTGGGCGTATGCTGTTTTATAGCCTTCGTTTCTCGGCTGAAGGCTGATCGCGGCTTCGAAACTGCGAGTGCCGTTTAACAACTCACCCATACCAATTTGGCTTTTTCCCAAAAAATAATAGGCCTGGGGGTCTTCGGGATTAGAATTAATGCGTGCCAGAGCCATTGTTTTAACGGATACAAAATCATTGGATTCTAAGGCAGCTCTTATTTTCGTATTCTCTTTCCAGACCGAATGACCGTCTTTGAGCAACTCTGTTTCGGGGATTGTTGCAGAAACGGGATTTTCATTTTTAGGCTTTCTGCGTTTTGAACAACCGCTTAAATTAATTGCGGCAGTTGAAAAAATTATCCCCGCCAATAATATGGTAAGCGGTTTCTTTAAATTCGTCATTTTTTATCTCCTCGTGCTCCTCTTTGTGAGTGTTAAAATAACTCACTTATTGAGCGCTTTTCAAATATTCTTTTTATGGCTTCGCCAATCATTGGGGCCAGTGATAATGTCGTTATATGGCATTTTTCAACCTTTTTTGCACATATCGGAACGGAATTTGTGGCTATTATCTCTTTAACCGCAGAGCTTGGTATGATATCTGTGGCGGGGTCTGATAAAAGCGCGTGTGTGCAGCAGCAGATAACTGACTTTGCTTTTTTCTCTATCAGGCTTTCGGCAACGCTTACAAGTGTGCCGGCCGTGTCGATAATATCGTCTATTATTATGGCATGTTTTCCTTCAACATCGCCTATTACATTCATAACAACGGCTTTGTTGCTTTCGGGGCGGCGCTTGTCGATGATAGCCATGGGCAAATCGAGTTTTCGCCCAAACTGACGCGCTCTCAAAACTCCCCCCGTGTCGGGCGAAACGACAACGCAGTCAGATAAATCTCTTTTCTGTAAATGTTCCGCTAAAAGTTTCGAGGCAGACAGGTGATCTACCGGAATATCGAAAAAGCCCTGCAACGCGGGGTCATGCATGTCAACAGTCAAAACCCTGCTAGCGCCGGCATTGGTTATTATGTTCGCCACAAGTTTTGCGGTTACAGGCTCTCGACCGGTGCTTTTCTTTTCTTGGCGCGAATAACCCAAATAGGGTATAACCGCAGTAATACTGGCTGCCGAAGCCCTTTTTAGAGCGTCGATGGTGATTAAAAGGCGCATTAGATTTTCGTTTACCGGCGGGCATGTCGGCTGTATTATAAAGGTGTCGCAGCCCCTCACCGACTCATCAATGCGGCAATACAATTCGCCGTCGGCAAAAGAAGTGTGCGTGATTTTCCCTCCCGGAATGCCGAGATATTCGCAAACTTCTTCAAAAAGCTTGTGGTTGCCCTCGCCGGAAAATATTTTAACCCTTGAATTTAGCATTTATTATCTCTTCAACTTCTTTAAGATGCTCGACAGTGTTTATACCTAAAGTCGACTGCTCGTCTTTTTCAAGACACCCTGCCACCTTCAAGCCTTGGCTGACTGCCATTTCTATCAAATCTGTCAAATAATACTCTTTTTGCTTGTTGTTTGGCGACAACTTAAAGATATTATCAAATAAAAAGTCTGAATTAAACAGATAAATTGCTAAATTTACCTCTTTTACTTCCAGCTCTTCTTTGCTGCAATCCTTGGCCTCGCGTATGGCATGTATCTCACCGTTCTTGCGCAAAACTCGCCCGTATGTGCCCGGTTCTTTCATTATCAGTGTCATCATTGTTATGGCGGGTTTTTCTTTTGCATGAATTTCAAGCATTGTCTTGAGAGTTTCACGTGAAATTAATGGAGTGTCGCCGCAAACTACCAATAAGTCAGTAGGACGGGAAGTGGCCGCCGATGCATAGCATTGCACAGCGTGGCCTGTGCCGAGCTGATCAGGCAATTGTTCTACATAAGAAACATCATAATCTTTCAGACATTCTTTTACTGCTTCACTCTTGTAGCCGGTTATGAGTATGGTTTTGTGACAGCCTACAGACTTGACCGCATCTATTACATAAGCCACCATAGGTTTGCCCAGTATAGTGTGAACGACCTTCGGAAGGTCTGATTTCATGCGGGTTCCTTTTCCAGCCGCGAGAATTAGAGCGTGCAGTTCGGACATGATGCCACCTCAACCGGTTTATTTTATAAAGTGCATTATACATACATTTATTTATCATTTCAAGAATAGTCTGAGAGAGTTCGGGCAGATGGAATAAATATAAAGAAAAATCCCCTCAAACCAAGCGGCTTGAGGGGACATTGTTACGTTTTCTCAATAAGGTGTTTCAAATCCCGGGTAGGCTTCGGGGTAGCTTATTACGCCAAATCCGGTTTCTGTTTGGCCTATAACATAAATACGATCTTGGGTCTTTCTGAAAGGATTCATGCTGTATCTGGCTGTTGTTATGCTCGATTGGTTGGTTGTAAAGTAGCTTCTTTCGGGATAATTCAATAGCATATTCTTGTTGCTTTGGTAATAATAGTTGAATACATCAAATTCAAGATTAGTGTTAAAGCCTTGTTCGGTATAATGACTTACGTAGGGTAATAATGATATTGGTTGGTCTGTCATGTGTTTCATTACTCCTCCGATTAAGTAGCCTTCATTTGTCGCTACAAGTATACTAACCTTGTGATCGTCGCAAGAAAGCTGAAAACACGGAAAATTGCTTGTGTCAGCTATTGAGCCGCTTCCCATTGATTCATCCGTGCCTCCGTACAAATTAAATCTGAAAAGTTCAAAGAAAATGTTGCCGTCGACGGGTGAAGTTAAAACATAATAAACATATTGTTCGTCGCTGCACATTTCAGGAACAGTAAACATCGTATAGCCAGAGAATTCTCTGAAAGGATCGCTTGTATTTGTATTTCCGATTTTATACCACAGCATTTGTCCATCTGCTGTTACGACCGCGTAATAAAGCTTTTCATTAACTTCATCTTTAATCAACGAGGTGTCAATGACCCCTCCTGTTTGCTCATTAAGAGGGGTGAGCGGTATTTTGGCATTAAGATTTAATGCTTTGTCGAATCTATACAAATAGGTTTCCATTGTTGGGGCTTGCTGTGTTTCATCATTATAATAAGACGTGAGTACATATAAGTCAGAATTTAAAACTGCAGTAGAAACTTTTGTGGGCCGGCTCTCTGAGTTAATATCATTATAAACATCTATCGTGTCGGAAGAGTTGTAAGCATATCTGCTGACGGTTATGGTACCGCTTAAGTCAGTGGTTACCGTGTAGAAATAGTCATCTATTGCTTCAAAGCCTTCAAGTTGTTCTGAAGTTACTATTGTTAAAGCGGTTGCGGAGTTGTCGTATTCAGGTTCTCCTGCTGTTATCACAATGCTTGAATTTGAGGTGTCGGAATTTATTGTTAAAGCTGTTGAGGGATAAGTAACATTGTAATCACCGGCCACCGATACTTGATAAGTCCCGGCGGGCACATAGACTGTGTATTTGCCGTCTGGGGCAGACATTGTGCTATATGATTCTTCTGTTGCGGCCGAATAAAAGAGAATGTTTATGCCGCCTTTGGGGTTTTCGATATCGTAAACTGTTCCCGTTACTTTAAAGCCGCTTCTAATTGTAAAACTGTCACAGCCGGCAGGAGTTGCAATTAAATCTGATTCATCGACGGAAACCATTTGCACAGACGGAGTTATGATTTCTTTGTTATTCGTGCTTATTATTGAAAGCTGATATTGCCCGGGGTTTTGCACATAAATCATATATGAGCCGTCTGATTTTGTGTAACTGTATGCAAGTTCCTGAGTTGTTTCAGGTGCCGGTGAGCTTATTCCGCCTCTTAATGATACTGCCATCGGGGAGCCTGTGTTAACGGCAATGACTACCTTGTTCGATAACGGGCTTTCGTTGGAATCGAAAACTGAGCCGCTCATTGCGTATTTAAATTTGCTATTTAATTTTGTTGTGAGCGGAATTGATGTCAGGCCTGATGTGACGGTTGTTGCCGCTTCTGCTGTAAATGTCGGAGCAGTGCCGCTAAACGCTAACACTTCGTTGCTTCTTCCGGTGATCGGGGCTTCGAGAATTTTTAGCGTATAAGTTTTTCCCGCAGGTATATTTTTAAACACGAATTCGCCGTTGTCGGAGCTAACTGTGACGTAGGAAGTTTTATCGAGATAAAGCACAACACCGCCCACACCGACGCCGTTAAGTGTTATGGTGCCCGAGGCATTGCCGGTCGGGGTAAGTTGAGCGTCAACCTGTATCAGACTTTCTCTGAGGCTGCTGACTATTATGCCGGTTTGAGTGTATTGAAGATTGTTTCCTGCCATTGCGAGCAGGGTGTATTCACCGTCCGGAACGTTGTTAAAAGTGTAAATGCCTTCGAAATTAGTTTGAGTTCGCAGATTGTCGCCTATTTTGTTTAAGCGCAAAGCCGCTTGTGTTCCCGCTAATTTTGTTTGCTCGGCTAATGTGCTTTTATAAGCTTCTTCGCTTTTATATAGGCATACCTCGGCATTAGGTATCGGAGCCAGCTGATTATTAAGAATTCTGCCCGTAACGGTTGAATTTGCACCTTGAATTGACGGATGGTTGCCCGAAGAGCCTCCGCATCCTGTCAGGCCGAGAAATATTACAGAAAACAAAAAAATAAGGGCGATGTTTTTAAACTTCATGGTCTTTTCCTCTGTCCATACAAATATAGCCTTGATATTCTAGTTATGTACATAGTAAATGTCAAATAGCAAATTGAATTATTATTGTGTTATAATTTTTTGATATAGTTTAAAAATAGGGGGTCACATTATGTCAGATGCAAGAAGAATGATTTTAAAGATGCTGGCTGAAGGAAAAATTACCGTAGAGGAATCCGAAAAGCTTTTGGCAGCTTTAAATAGCGGGGCAAAAAACGAAGATACTTCTCATTCAAGACGTGTTCACGATGACGAAGAAACTTATTCGCAAAAAAGAAGGCATAGCGAAGATTATATAAACCCATTTATACAAGCCACAAAACTTGGATTTGATTTAAGAAATATAGCTCAAACAGTTCAACAAACTGTTCAGCAGGCCGTTAAAAAGGCAGAACCTCGAAGGCGTGAATTTAAAGATAAAATGAAAGAATTCGGGAACTGGATGCAAGAAGTTGTTGATACAATGGCAACTGAAATAACGACTTCAAACGGCGATCTTACCGACAGCATCGATATTAATTTTGTTGTGGCTCCTATTGAAGGCATTGAAGATTGTAAAAAATTCGTAATTGAAAATATATTCGGCGAGATTAGAATTAATAAGGGTTCAGAATTTAAAATGAAAGTTATTGGCCGCATAAGTCAGTCGGTTTTGGGCGAATATCAGTCGGGACAATGGTTTTCAAAAAACGGAATCAGAATAAAAGACAACACTCTTTATGTTGGCTTTGACAGAGAACAGTCTATCCAGGCCATAATGGACATGGAAATAACCATGCCTGAAAATTCTGAAGTTGTTTGCAGAACAGTTTCTTCGGGAATAAAGATTAAGGGCGAATTTAAAATAAAAGAAATTAAATCTGTCAGCGGCAACATCAGACTTCAGGGAGCAGATTTATATAAATCTTACATCGAAACAGTCAGCGGAACGGTTCAAATAGATAACTGTTGTGCTTCTCCCGAAATGAAATCCACTTCGGGTGATTTTATAATAAAAGATTCAAAAATAACCGATTTAAAGATTAATTCCGTTTCCGGCGACCTGATGCTTACCGAGAGCGAAGTTTCAAAAGAGGCAAAAGTGGCTTTGGTTACCACTTCGGGCGATATAATAATCGAAAGAATTAAAGGACCTTGGTCTATGATTTCGGCAGCTACAAGAAGCGGCAATATTTCTCTGGACTGGCGCGGAACAATAAGCGATTCATGCGGAGGTAAAATTTTAAGATCGGGCAACGATGGTGCCGAATTCGCTGTTGAGTCGGTTTCGGGTGACATTCAGTTTAATTAACCGGCGATAAAAAAAATAGATTTACGGTTTTTATTAATTTTTCTTTTATAAATGCCGATGAGATGCCGAATAATGCCAGCAATTCATCGGAGTCATTTATGGGAACCAAACGGTTTTTAAAGGCTGTATCGTTACTTGTATGCATTGTCGCCTTGAGCGGTTGCAATGTTTTTGAATCATTTGACAGAAGTATAGAAAAGCGAGACTCTTCTACTCTTGTCGAGCACGGAAATTACAAATTAGCTTCGGCAAATTATGCCGAAGCTTTGGATTTATTTGAAAGAGCTTCAGAAGGCGGTTTTGATGACGATGTTCGTCGCGGGCTAGGGGCTTCTTACGCGGGTTTGGCCGGGTTTAACATGTTTTCTTTTCTAGACTCGCTTCAAAATTCTGTTACAGACCCTAATTCTTCGGCTGTTATTTTTTTTGCTTCCGCTCAGATTAGCGATCTTGATTTACTTATTAAGGCCGTCGAAAACATGGAATTAATAAATAATCCGGGTAATGATGATTATTTGTTGCGCTCCTTAATGGCTGTTTGCGCTTCTGCAAAAATTATATATAAAAAATATGATACATACACCAATAACAAACTAGACAGTTCGGATCAAATTGCTTTAAGTGTGAATGATGGCGAAGTCGGCACCTGGGAAGACTTATACTATCGTTTTAGCTCTAAAAACGATAAGATTTCATTAGAAAAGGCCTATTTAGAGCTTGCAAAAGCGTTGAGCGGCAGAGGTGCCTCGCGAACCACCATGTCTCCGTTTGATAATGTTATAGAAACAGCTTTATTTACAGAGGCCAATTTTAAAACAGTGGCGGCGGTAGAAAAATTTGCAAACACCCTCAAATTGGCAAATATTGCTTATAATTCTTCTGATGAAGCCTCGTTTAAGGCGTATATAATGAGTCTTGACGATGGAGCAGTCAAATGAATAAAAAATTATCAGTATTTATAACAGTTTTTTTTGTTTGTGTTTGCGCTGTCTCTTATGCAAGCAACACCCCTCTCACATATGAAAATGCCCGAAGCTTGGCAATGGGCGGAGTAAGTGTTTCTTTGGCGGACGATGAACAAGCTTTGTTTTGTAATCCGGCCGGGTTATATCTGAGAGAATCGAATGGCTATTCCCTTATAAATCCTTTTATGGCAGAAAATAAAGATTTTGATTCGGTACTTGGCGCGATTGATGGTCTTAGCAACGAGGATACTGCCGCTTCGAGAGGCGAAAATATGAGAAAGCTCAGGGCGGTAATGGGCAAAACCGGTTACAGAAATCGCAGTAATATGGCTTATTATATAGGCAAAACCGGTTTTGGAACAGCAGCTTATTACTCAGACAGAGAGACCTATTCTGTTGAAAACCCCGTTAACCCGCGCCTAAACTCGAGGGTTGATAAAGATATGGTTTTTTCTGCTTCGATTGCGCGCTCTTTAAGCGAAGAACATATGCTCTTTAAAGATAAAACAAGCGCTTGGTGGGGCGCTACAATGAAAATTGCAACTCGCAAAAGAGCTGATTCAAGCTATTTTGTTCGAGATTTTTCGGCATTGACGCCCGAATTAGTTAAAGATACAGACAGTTCGGGAACTACAATGGATTTTGATGTCGGAGGGCTTTGGCAGCTGAATAACCCGTTTAATCCAACAATTGGTTTTTTCGTGGGCAATATTTTGGGTTCGAAATTTTCTTCGGATGCCGGAAAATTGGAACGTCAGTTCGCAATTGGTGGCTCAATAAGACCTCTTACGGGTGACGCCGAAAGAAACAAAAGAATAGTTTTGGCCGCCGAATATTGGGACAACGGCAAAGAAGGAAATTTTTTCACAAAAGTTCGTTTGGGCAGCGAAATCAAAATTGCCAATTCTTTAAGCTTGCACGCCGGGGTTAGAAGCGGCTACCCAACGGGCGGTTTATCTTTTGCCTGGCATGATGTCAGACTGCAAGCGGCGGTTTACAGCGAGGAATTAGGAAAAAGACCGGGCGATTTTGAAGATAAAAGATATGCCTTTGGTGCAGCATTGGAATTCTGATTATGGCTTTTGACAAAAATAATATACCAATAGATACAGACGAAAGAATCGATACTATTCCGGGCACTGATTTCAGTCTCATACAAAAAATAGACGGAACGGCTTTTTCGATTGATACTCTTTTATTGGCTGACTTTGTAGATTTTCCGACTAATCTCTTAAATATTGCCGACTTAGGTTCCGGAAGCGGTATTTTGGCATTTCTGATGAAATACAGAAATGAAAAATCCGCAGTAACCGGTTTTGAGATTCAAAAAGAGTTTTATGAACTGGCTTGCAGAAATATTCAAATGAATCCTCAGTTTTCGTCTGTTTATTTTGAAAACACCGATGTGCGCGATATTCCTTCGAGAGTTTTGCCTGAATCTTTTGACTTGGTTGTGTCGAACCCTCCCTATTTTCCGGCTAATAGCGGAAGAATACCTGAAAAGCCCGGCAGGGCTATTGCAAGACACGAGCTCAATGGTAAATTGAAAGATTTTGTTGAGGCTGCAGCTTATATGCTGCCTTATGGCGGCCGTTTTTGTGTGGTAATTCCGTCAATCAGGTTTTATGAAATTGATAAATATCTTAAGGCAGCTGACTTTGGAATCAAACGTTTGCGATTTGTTATTCCTAAAGAAGGCGAAAAGTCTCATTTGGTTTTAATAGAGGCCGATAAATTTTACAGCGGAAAACACGAATCAATGCCTGATATTACGATTCATCACGCAGATGGCTCTTACGGCGAAGAATTAAAAGAAATATTTTCTGTGGGACTTAAAAGAGTAAAACGATTTTCTAATGTCTGATAAAGCTTTTGATAGTCTTCTTCGGCTATTTGTATTTTATGTGCGGCTATCTTATGTAATTCTTCAGAACAAATTGAGCGTGCCTTCTTTAGCTTCTCAAAAATGGGTTCTAAATATTCCTTTGTCGCTTCATTGGGATTTATACAGAGTTCCCAGTTGCAAGACTCCGCGTATGCCCTAACTTTAGGGTCATAAGAAATGCCTATCCAGGGAATGCAGGTGATCGAGGCTAATATGCACCCGTGAAGCCGCATTGAAATTATAATATCCGCTCCTTCAAAAATGTTGTCGCAATTTGGAATGTGTGCAATAGGGTCTATCCAGCCCGCATCCAGCCAAACTTTTTCATCTTCGTCAGGCTGCATTGCCATAGGAACTAACTCGAAGTTTGCGTTGACCGCCGCCATTCTGAGCAAATCTTTGGCAATCATTTTCGATTCATCAACAGAAGATCTGAGTATGGCGTATACGCGCAAGGTTTTGTGAACGTTTCGCTGTGAAGGTTTCTTTATGCTTTTATTTAAAAAAACGAGATCTGTGGATATATTTACCGTTTCTTGTTCTGAAAGCTTAATAAATTCATCTTTCGACATTTTGTCTCTGACGCTTATAAAATTCGCTTTTCTAAGCTCGTATCCCATTACTTTCATGAGCAATCTGCCAATTTTCGTTTTGTCATTCCAAGGACCTAATCCTTGTGAAGGGAGTGCTATGAAAGCTCCGGACAGTCTGGCTGTAGATAGTAAAAATAGATAATACGCAAGACTTTTAAGACTGGTTGATGATTGAAAAACCCCGCCTCCCGGCACTGCGATGATTTTACAGGTTAACAATTCTTCTATTACATCTAACAAATTGCTTCTTCTTACAAGTTTATATTTATGGTCATATTGATTGACGTTGGCATCTGAATATAAAACAGAAATTTGTGTATGGGGAAAATCTGTCGCGAATCTTTCTGCAAAAGTTTGCCAAAGAATTTCGTCGCCGCCGTTTCCATAACCGAAATAACCAATAAGAAAGAGGCGGTCTCTTTTTTCTGCCCCAAATTTGTAAAAAAGCCGTATAAACAACGTAATAATAAGCGCAACGAAGCCAATTAACAAACCAATCCACAATCCGTTGAAAATTCTTAGGCAACTCAGCAAAAATGGAGTATGGAAATGGCACATTGAGTTTATTACAGAAACCTGTCCCATCTGTATGAATACGACCAATATAGGCAATATTGCGTAAGACTTTCTTAAATATAAAAATAAAAAAACAAAAACAGTCGGATACCCAATCAGAAATTCCTTGTTTCTGGGCCGCGCAATTAAAATTTCTTCAAGCATAATTCTGAAATTTTCTTCAAAATCTGAAGGTTTTATGAATGTGAGGTTCCCTGACCTTAATATGTATGCCAAAAATGCAAATGATGCCACTGATATTAATAAGAGAGAAAAGCTGTTTAAAGGCTTATGCAAAATTTTGATTATTCCGCCTCCGTAGAGTTTAACGGCCCAAGCGAAAGCAATAAGAACGGGCAGTATAAAAGCCGGCTTTATACCTCTGAATTGATCATATTTTAATATGAAGTCGATACCTGAATAAAGCCCGCAAATTAAAATTCCGCCAAAAATTGAAGTAGAAAGAATCTTTACAATAAACCCGGGTAAAATCTTGAAAATACTTCTTTCTTTTGTTTTTTGCAAATCGTTTAATGCCCAAATTATTCCGATCGATGCGTATGAAATTGCTCCGGTCAGCCCGGCGGCAATTGTCCAATAAGCGGTTTTTGTGAAGAAAAATGCCGCAGACAGAGCGATTGCGTATAAAATAACAAAACCATTTTTCATTTTTCGCGATATTGTGATTTTAAGCAGAATCAATAGACCCATAAACAGCGATAGCCCGGTTGCGAAAATCTCTGATTTAACGGGGTTTCCTATAACTAATCTTGGTTCCGAAAGTCTTTTAATTTTGTCGTCGGCCATTTTAAAGCCTAACTTTTCCAGGGCTTTTACTGTTTTTGATAAATACTCGATATTGTGCGCGATAAGATCGTCTATCAACTGTTTTTCATTTTGTAAAAAACATCTAAAATACAAAACGCGTACAGATCTTTCTGATACAGCTCTTACCCAGCGAGCTTCGGCGGTTGTCGGCTTATATTTTAAATCTAATTCTTTGCGGCTTATACTGTGAATTCTTGCTATCAATCTTTTGGGCGCTAAGGCGGTAACATAATCCTTCATGCCCTTTTGATCTAAAAATTCAATTTCACAGATTCGATAAGCTCTTTGCAGCATCAAATTTATTATTTTTTCTTTTTCTCCTCTTTCGCCAAATACCTCTTCTTCGGCAAACATAATTGCTGAAACTTCAGCCGGCAAAGGAAGAATGTTAATAAATTTTTCTGCGTTTTCAAGTGTCATTCCGGGATAATTACGAATTTTTAGTATTACGCCAAGTCCGTTTTCTTCGGCCATATCAAAAATTTCGTTCGAAAATCCTACTCCGAGTCTTTCTCGAAAACCTTGAGTCGACTTATTTATTAAGAGTAAATTCTGATGAATTCTTATCAGCTTTTCTTGGGGAAGCTTTAAACTTAAAATTTGTTCAATTCGGCTTAATAATCCGGTGTCTTCGCTGTGAACCCAAAGGGTGCCTACCGTGTTTTGCGCTATAGGGTGTTCTATTTCAAAATTTTTGTCTAATGAAAGTTTTCTTATGTCTCTGCTCGTCATAATCGTTATGCGACCCTCTTTTTCGAGTGAATCAAGAGTGTCTTCAGATACTATTACAGAGCTAGCTTTATTTGTTTTAAGAAGACCTAACAGGTCTCTGAGGTGAAGATTTTCATCAAGGCTTAAATACTTAAATTCATCAAAATCAACAGCTATTTCAACATATTGATTGGCTTTTTCGCCAACTATTCTAAATGCGCATCGCCATAGAGAAACAATAAGGCCGGGCAAAAGAATTAGCGCTATGATAATGTTAAAGGCTGAAAAATTTCGCGAGAAGTTCATTATTTCTTTTCGGTATCTTTTATATTAAGGTTAGAGTCACTGACTCCGAATACCATTGCCAAAGAATTCTCTTTAACTTGTAATTCAAACTCTGCATCTTGAATGATGATATACATATGGTTTGAACTTAGGTAGGTGCCTGCTCTTATCATTCTGCCGGCAGTTAAGTCAGAAACCTCTTTACCTGTTTTAGAAATATATCTTATTTTTCCCGACAAAAAAACTATAATTCCGCCTGAATTAGGTTTTAAAACAGTTCCTGATTTTAATTCTACTGCCCTGAAAGACAAAAAGCGATCAACGTAACTTTTTGAAATGAGCGGGTCGCTTATGGAGCCCGGATTAACCGCAGATGCAGAACAAACAAAATTTATTATTGAAAATATGAATAAAATAATTACAAATTTTTTAGACATAGAACTCTCCCTTTCAAAATACGCTAAGAATCGTACCATAAAACAAAATAAAAACAATAGATTTTATTTGTTGATTTGAAAATCCTTTATGTTAATATATTTTCACACAAATCGGAGGGAAGTATGCTCATCAATGAAATCGAAGTTACAAAAGCTTCCATATCTTTTAAATGCCTGAGTTTAGAAAATCATGATTTAGAAAGCATTTTTGATGCTATTTCTCAGCGGGGTGAACTGTTTAATTTAGATAACGAGATTCCGGGTTTTCATGATTTTGTATTAGAAAACTCCGTTATCAGAGGTCACTATTCTGTTGTTTATCCTTTCGAAATTGAACATCTTGTTGACGGTTTAACAACAAAAACCTTGTTTAAAAGAATCGAAAGCTGCGAGTTTATTATCACTGATAAAATAGTTCTGCTTTTCGGAAAAAATAATCCCGCAAAACTCTTTACTGTAGGCCTAGGTTTGGCCTTAGGCGAAAACATTGAGCTTTATGAATTTGATTTCGTTCAGATGAGTAGATTTCAAGACAGAATGTTGAATATTAAATCAATCGTTTTGGCAAACCCAAAAGAGAAAGAAATCAGAAGAGCACGGTTAGCCGGCCATATGGAAGACTACACCGAATATAATATTATAGACCCGAGAAATCACAGCATCGAAAGTGTTTCGGGCCTCGTTGAGACGCCCCTTGGAAAAATGACCGCAACCGTGGGCAAAAAAGGCAGTTTGAGATTAGGCGTGAAAAAGGGAATGATCCTGACGATTGAATGCATTCAATACATATTGGATTTGCTTTTAAGCGAGTCAGGCCCGGGACCGGTTTCATCTAATTTTACAACCTATTGAAAAATAGGTTTATTTGCCGTTATCGGATTTTTCGCTTGTAAATTCGATTATCCCCGGCAGAATATTTATTGATTTAAGATTTAATTTAAAAGGAAAAGACTTTAAATTTAAAACGGGGTTAATTTTTTTTATCAGCATTCCCACAAAAGAACGGGGCATAGCCATCCTGTTAAGCTTGATTAAGTTTGAATGAAACCATATTTCTTGTTTGTTTTTGACAGAAAGGTTCCCGGATGCGAAAAAATCTGCTCTGAGTATGCCGTATTTTGTTGAGCCCGAAAGTTCCATTACGTTTTTGCGCAAATCTATTTTTGGTTTGCTTACTTTTATAGATTTTGATTTTTCCGATAAAAAAGTATTTAGGTCTTCTTCTTTGATGGTAACGTTCATGAATATGTCGTTTATTTCTACCGGCTCAAGTTTTTCTTTTTCAATCAGCTTTTTGGTGTCGATTTGAATATTTAAAAATTCAACGTCCGCTTTGTCGAGTATCAAGCCTTCTATATTTCCGCGAGAAGTATTGATCATGACCTTCTCGAATATTCCGAGTTTTGTAGATTCGTCATCTTTATAAGTTATATCTATTGTCAGGGTAGCCGGATTATTTAAAACTTTCGACATCGCTATTTTGATTTTTTCTTCAACAATAGCGGGGTTGCTTGCGATAAGAGCGGTTATCGCCGGATCGGGGCAATATTTTTCATTGTCGTCCGAGGTTTCTGCTTTTAGTTCTAAGCACCTTATTACAAATAACTGCAGTAACAATATCGTTATTATTAAATATCTTTTTTTCATTTTTGTCCTTACTCAAATATTACGTCGTTTGGTATTTTAATGGTTTTAAGATTATTTTTCCATATATCCCATAAGAAATATCCGTTAAAAGGTTGAAGCATGTCTTTTTTAAAAACATTGCGTGCTATCGAATCGCCTAAAGTCGCTTGCGTGGTTGCTAATGAATATGTTTTTCCCGATTCTGCACTTATTCCGGATATTTTAAAATCAACAGTTTTGCCCGCAAAATATTTAAACTCACACCCCGCAATGGCAATTTTATCTTTGCCATAAGCCGAAACAAGACTTTCTGTGAGCCTTTTCAGTGTATTGCCTTTTAATCTTATTACAAATATTCTGTCGTTATCAATCGCCTTCAAAAGTCTTCCCAAATTAATAACATTATTATTTATATGTCTTTGATTTGGCTCTATCATTAAGGCAGCGTCAGTGTTAAGGGCTCTTTTAGTTAAAATGGCGTGTGCGACAGGTTTAATGTAATTAGCCCCTGTGCTCGCTTTTTCTTTTGTGCTGATAACCCTGAACGGCTCAAAAATATAATCTTTGACCTGCTTTTCAAAGTCACTGAAACTGTTATTGCCCGTCTTGTCGTTATATTTGTCTAGGGGCAGCATTCTTAAGGTTACGCGCGGCGAGCCTGTGTTTTTAAATATAATGTTTAAAAGCGGAAGCGCGGTGTTTCCGTTTTTGAGCGAAAACTTGTAAACGTTGCCTTCAATTATAGGCGCCGTAAATGGGTAGAAGGGAAATTCCTTTTCGTTGGTCGCATTTATTACAAAGTGTGTGCCCTTAAGCCGTTTTAGCGTCGAAGCTAACTTTTCGGTTTCTTCTTTAGAGGCATAAACAGTTGAAACAGTGATGTCAGAGTCTTTAAATTTAAGCTCAAGCCTTCTGAGTGTGCGCTCAAAATCGTCCGCTTCAAAGCTTTCCCATTTTTGTATGGGTAGATGTTCGCATAATGCAGCCGAGATAAAATTAAAAAAATACAGGGTTTTGCCGTCTAAATTCCATGTTTCAAAAGTTTTGAAAGGGTGTGGGACTTTTTTTGAGACAGCGTTTGTAAACAATAAGTTTTTTAAATGCGTTTTGTCGCTCTTAAGATCTAATATTTCAATATCTGAGGGAGACGCCGAAAAGGCAACCGGCTCGCATCGTTTGACAAGCTCCGTTTCGATTTTTCCCTTAACCAAAAAACTTAATGGCTCATAAATTGAAGAATTATTGCCCGCAGCAAATACTAATGTATTCTTTTTTTCTTTTTTGAATGTTGCTATTAGGTCGGGTATTTTGTGGGCGTCTGACGATGAGAAGGTCAGGTTATCGGTAAGTTCAACGGTTTTTCCGTTAAAGTTGCCCGGGAAGAATATTTGAAGCGGCAAAATTGCTTCTGCCGCTAACATGCGATCAGCAAAAAGATAAATCAAAAAAAATACCGGTATATATGCTTTTAACTTATTCATTTATTCGTTTAATTATAAAAAAGCCCAGAACGGCAAAGACTATGTTTTGCCCCCAGGCCGCAAGAATCGGCGGAATATGCCCTGAATTGCCGAGTGCCGAAAACAGACTCATCAAGACGTAATAAAAGAATATGACGCCTATAGACACTCCAAAGCCGATAAAAGCGCCGCCTCTGCTGTTTGTAAGACCATAGCTCGCGCCTATTACGGCAAAAAACAGCGCAGCAAAAGGTAACGACGTTTTCATGGCAAGCCCTACGCGCATTTCTGTGGTGTCCATAAATTGCGAGCGTTCGTAAGATTCGATACGCTCTTTAAGGTCTTTGTAGCTCATTTCATTGGTTCGTTTTGTTTGTCTTGCGAAGTCTGACGGTTTTTCTTTAATCTGCGGCATTTCGAGTTGGGCTATTGCGGTGGGAGAAGCTAGTGCTTGAGGCCCGTTGTAAGATTGTTCGACAACGTTTTCCAGAACCCAGCTTTGTCCGTTGAAATTCGCAAAAGAAGCCGAAATTCTTTTTTTTAATACGCCGCTTTGGTCATAATATTCTAAGAGTAATTGTTCCATTTTGCCTTTTTTTTCATTTACTCGTCTGGCGTAGGCAAAAGCACCGTCAGATGTTCTTAAAATGCTGTTCTCTGTGGTTTCGGGTTCGATAATGCGATTTATCTCGTTGCGCCTGATTTTTCGGGCGTTTTCGTTGGCCTGAGGAACAATTTTCTCATTAAAGAAAAAACTGACGATTGTAACTAAAGCCGCAAATGCCAAAACAGGCACCATAATTCTGAAAAAATTAATGCCCCCGGCACGCATCGCGGTCGTTTCCGAGTCTTTGGACATTCTTCCGAAAACAAGAAGGTTGGCCAATAAAACAGACATGGGAAAAGTGTAAATCATGTCTTGAGGAAGCCGATTGTAAAACCACCGCCAAACAACTTCATAAGAAATGTTTTCGTTAACTACATTTTGCATCGCCTGCATAATAGGGTCGATGGCAATGATGGTTACGAAAAGAAAAAAACCGAAAAAGAAAGGCGGAATCAACTGCGAAAAAATATATTTGTCTAAAATCCGGAACATACTTTTCTCTTAATCTGTTTAGATTTTTGTTAAGCGGTGTTATTATAACTCATATAATTTATCATATCTACTGCAAGAAAGGGTAAAAAGAAAATGAAAATCGCAATGATCGGAACCGGTTACGTTGGTCTTGTCACCGGAACATGCTTCGCCGATTCCGGTAATGAGGTTGTTTGCGTAGACACAGACGAAAAAAAAATTGAGAATTTGAAAAATGGCACAATACCGATTTATGAACCGGGATTAGATACGCTTGTAAAAAGAAATGTTGAAGAAGAGCGACTCACTTTTACCACCAACCTTGAAGAAGCAATAGATAAATCACTTTTACTGTTTATAGCAGTGGGAACGCCCCCGGGAGAAGACGGATCAGCGGATTTAACATACGTTTTAAACGTTGCCCGCGATATCGGCAGAAAAATTAAAGAATATAAGATAATAGTGGATAAATCGACCGTGCCTGTAGGTACAGGCGCAAAAGTCAAAGAGGTAATTCAAGCTGAAATAGACAAACGAAAAGAAAAAATACAGTTTGACGTGGTGAGCAACCCTGAATTTTTAAAAGAAGGCAACGCCATTGATGACTTTATGAAACCCGATCGTGTTGTTGTGGGCTGCGAAGATGTCAGAACCGGTGAATTGATGAAGGAACTTTATTCGCCTTTCGTCAGAACAGGCAAGCCAATACTTATAATGGATGTTCCCTCGGCTGAAATGACCAAATATGCCGCAAACGCAATGCTTGCAACTAAAATTTCCTTTATGAATGACATGGCAAATCTGTGCGAAAAACTCGGAGTAGACGTGGCACAAGTCAGACAAGGAATAGGCTCTGACAGCAGAATTGGCTATCCTTTTATTTTTCCCGGCCCCGGTTACGGCGGTTCGTGTTTCCCAAAAGACGTGCAGGCGATAATTAAAATTGCCGAAAACCAAGGCTATAAACTCGAAATTATGTCGGCGGTAGAGGCGGTTAATAATAGGCAGAAACGTGTGCTTTTTGAAAAACTTAAAAAAAGATTCGGAAATGATCTTAAAAATAAAACCATTGCCGTTTGGGGATTGTCATTTAAGCCAAATACAGATGACATGAGAGAAGCCCCTTCAATCGTTTTAATAGAAAACCTGATAGCCGAAGGAGCAAAAATAAAAGCTTACGACCCCGAAGCCACACAAGAAGCGCGCAAGATTTTTAAGGACAAGATTGTTTACGCTGACAAAACTTACGAAGCTCTCGAAGGAGCCGATGCTTTGGTGATTGTAACCGAGTGGAATGAATTCAGAAGACCGAACTTCGAAAGAATGAAAACTGCTATGAAATCTCATATAATATTCGACGGGAGAAATCTCTTTGAACCAAGTAAAATGGCAGAGCTCGGTTTTGAATACGAAGGGATCGGAAGGAAACTCTATAAATGAAATTAATTTTGCCCGTTGCCGGTAAAGGAACTAGGCTAAGACCTCATACCTTCACTAAACCTAAGTCTCTTGTGAGAGTAGCCGGTAAAACTGTTTTGCAGCACGTGTTAGATGGTTTGAATAAAATCGATATAGACGAATTTATTATTATTACAGACGAAAACGGTCATATAATTCAAAAATATATCGAAAGAAATTATCCTGATTTGAATGCGACCTATATCACTCAAACAGAATTGTTAGGCCCGGCACACGCTGTTTCTTTGGCTTCGCCCAGAATCAAAGAAGGTGACGACGTTCTTGTAGTCTTTAACGATACCTTGTTTGTGACGGACTTAACCAGAATTCCCGCTTTATGCCGTGACTTCGACGGACTTATTTATTCGAAAGAAGTCGAAGACCCAAAACGTTTTGGCGTAAACGTGATGAAAGACAACATTATTGTTGATATGATAGAAAAACCCGACGAACCGGTGAGTAATCTGGCTCAGGTGGGCATGTATTACATGAAAAACGGGAGAACATTCATGGAATACATTAACAGAACAATAAAACAAGATTTGCGCGTAAAAGGTGAATTTTACCTTCCCGAGGTTTTTAAACTTATGATAAAAGACGGTTTTAAGCTTGGCGCTCCCGAAATAGAAGAATGGCTCGATTGCGGAAAACCCGAAACATTGCTGCAAACAAATCGTTTTTTGCTGGAAAGAGCGAAGGGAAACCACGTCTTTATTGAAGGCTGCGTCATTATCCCACCCGTATCAATACATAAAACCGCAGAAATCAGTCATTCTGTAATAGGACCATATGTGTCGGTCGCAGAAAATTGTAAAATAACAAACTCTATTATTAAAAATTCGGTAATAAATCCTAATTCTGTTTTGAATAACACCATGCTTGAAGAGTCACTGGTCGGTGACGAAGTTATGCTGACGGGGCAATTGCAAAAAATGAATATAGGCGATAACAGCATGATAGACCTGAGCGGAAAGAATTAAAGTCAGAGGAGAAGCTATATGCTTAACGGTAAAAAGATACTTATCACAGGTGGAACAGGTTCATTTGGCAAAGCATTCGTAAAAAGAATTTTAAAAGATTTTGCTCCCGATAAACTTATTATTTATTCTCGAGATGAATTTAAGCAGTATCAAATGAAGCAGATGTTTGACTCACCTAAATTAAGGTATTTTATCGGTGATATAAGAGATGAAAAGCGTCTTTATCGAGCTTTGGCAGATGTCGACTACGTTGTTCACGCCGCAGCCATGAAACATGTTGGTGCCTCTGAATATAATCCCACCGAAGCCATAAAAACAAATGTTATCGGTGCGCAAAATCTTATTTCTGCCGCTCTTGAAGCACGAGTTAAAAAAATCATCGCTTTGAGCACAGACAAAGCTTGTAATCCTGTAAATCTATACGGTGCCACAAAACTTTGCTCAGATAAATTGTTTATAGCCGCAAACTCATATTCCGGCAATCGCAATACAAAATTTTCGGTTGTCAGATACGGTAACGTGTTGGGCAGTCGCGGCAGTGTTATCCCTCTGTTCATGAAATTGGCAAACACAAATGAATTGCCCATAACAGACGACAGAATGACCAGGTTCTGGATTACTCTTCCGCAGGCAGTAGATTTTGTAATCAAATCTTTCGATATGATGAGCGGCGGCGAATTGTTTATTCCCAAAATTCCGAGTATGAGAATAACCGATTTGGCAGAAGCAATTGCTCCGGGCTGCAAAAAGAATGTCGTGGGAATAAGACCCGGCGAAAAACTGCATGAAGTAATGATATCACGCGACGATTCCAGAAATTTATATGAATACGAGAACCGGTATATTAAATTGCCCGACTTTTCGTTCTGGGGCGAGTCATTGCCGGCAAAGTGTTATGTTCCCGTTAAAGAAGGTTTTGAATATTCAAGCGATACTAACAGCATGTGGCTGAATGTCGAAGAATTAAGAGAAATACTTAAACAAGACGGGGTAATAGAGTGAAATTCATTCCTTACGGCCGGCAGGAAATAATCCAAGCGGATATTGACGCAGTTGTTGAAGTGCTTAAATCAGAGTTTTTAACGCAGGGGCCTGCCATCGAGAACTTTGAAAGGGCGGTTAGCGATTATGTGGGCAAACGTCACGCCGTTGCTTGTTGCAACGGAACGGCTGCGCTTCATTTAGCGGCTTTGGCGGCGGGAGTAGCGCCCGGCGATGTTTGCATCGTTCCGGCAATAACCTTTGCCGCTACTGCCAACTGCATTTCTTATTGTGGCGGAGAAGTTGCTTTTGCCGACGTAGATGATACCGTGACAGCCTGTTATGATTCTTGCCGCGCTTTATTGGAGAAATATCAAGCCGAAAAACGTTCCGTAAAAGTGCTTTTAACCGTTGATATGGCCGGTAATTGCTGTGATAGAGCAGCGTTTAAACGATTGAAAGACGAGTTTGGCTTTGTTTGGATATCCGATTCCTGTCACAGAATAGTGCCCGAAAAAGACAGTGGCGGCCCTGATATGACAGTTTACAGTTTTCATCCGGTTAAACACATAACAACCGGTGAAGGCGGAATGGTTGTAACCGATTCTGACGAGATGGCCGAAAATTTGCGTTTGAACCGAACTCACGGCATAACAAAAGACCATAAGCGTTTTGTTAATAATAGTGAGGCGCACGATAAAAACGGAGAAATAAACCCTTGGTATTACGAAATGCAAACTTTGGGGTTTAACTATCGCATGACTGATTTTCAGGCAGCATTAGGCGTTTCCCAGCTTAAAAGACTTGACTGGTCTGTTTTAAGACGTCAGCAAATCGTAGAAATTTATAAAAAGCATTTGGGCGAATGCAAAAATATAGCTTTTCCTAGGGTTTCTGAAAACGGTATACACGCCTATCATTTGGCAATTGTGCTGATTGATTTCGAAAAAATCGGTAAAACAAGAGCCGCTGTGATGAACAGCTTAAGAAAAAATAATATAGGCACTCAAGTTCATTATATTCCTGTGCCAATGCTTCCATATTACGCTGCTAAAGGCGATTCGAACAAACTGCCGAACTCAATGAGTTATTATAAAAAAGCCCTCTCTTTGCCATGTTTCCCGACAATGTCAGATGACGATGCAATGTGGGTTTGCGAGAATCTTAAAAAGTGTGTGGGTGAGCTGTGAGTAACATTCTCAAAGAAGATTTGATAAAATTAAATGAGCAGCAGCTTGCGATTATAAAAAAGTTTGATAAGGCTTCGTTGATTGTTGCGGGCCCCGGCACAGGTAAAACGCGCACAATTTCGGTGCTGATCGGAAGCCTGCTTGAGAAGGGAGTCAGGTTAAGGGAAATATTGGCTCTTACTTTTTCGAGCAAAGCGGCTGACGAGCTTAAAGAGAGAGTGTTGGAATATTACCCTCACAGTTTTGACAGATGTTGGATATCGACTTTCCACTCTTTTTGTGCGCGAATTTTGCGCGAACAGTATCATCTTGTTGGCATCAAGCCTGATTTTAGGCTGCTTACAGGCTTCAAAGAAGCGCTGATAATGGACGAAATCTGTAAGCGACAAGACTCTCGGGCTTTTAAAGAATTCGGAAAAGTGCTGAAAAAAAGAGGTTTTCAACAGGAGGTTTTGACTTTTATATCACTGTTGAAGTCTAATCTGGTTTCGCCCGATGAGTTTGAAAAAACTGTTTCGGCCTGCAAAAGCTTGCCGGAAAGAACCATAAACAGATGTTCCGAACTTTTAAACATATTCAAACTTTATGAAAATGAACGGATTAAAACCGGTTACCTTGATTTCAGAGATTTAATCGGCTTAACAATAAAAGTTTTGAAAAACAAGGTCGTTGCGAATTCTTACCAGAAAATGTTCAAAGTTATTCTGGTCGACGAGTTTCAAGACACCGATCCCGCACAATATTTGCTTTTAACGCTGTTAAGAGGCGAAAACACTGAAATAAAAACCGCTGTAATCGGAGATCCGCATCAAAGCATATACAGATTCAGGGGAGCAGACCCCTCTATGATGTCTGCTACAAGCCCGTTTAAGCAGAAATATAAAGCAAGGGTTTTTCCTTTAGAAATTAACTACAGGTCTTCGGAGGCCATAACAAACGCGGCAAACAGAATGCAGTGGTCCGAAAAATCTGCATGTGAAAGCAAGCTGACTAATTTATCAGGCAGAGCAGGATTCGCTAAGTATTATAAGGTAAGAGACGAGCTTGACGAGGCACGTCTTATAGGGCGAAAAATAGCATCGATGGTTATTTACAAAGATGAAAAACAATATAAGCCCTCCGATATAGCAATTTTGGTCAGAAATAATTATCAGATAGACTTAATCACAGAGTCTTTGAAGTCATTGCATATACCTTTCGACATTGCGGGCGATATGAAGTTTTTTAAGTCTGAAGAAGTTATATTGCTTTCATCGCTTTTTAAATACGTGGGGACACACAAACCCGAAGACGAGCAAATTAAAACCGAAGCTTTAAAAAGAGCCTTTGTGTCACCGGTTTTTGGTATTAATCCTTTGTGGGTGCAATCCGTTTTGGCTGTCAACGATTCAAACAGCCATGTTCGCGAAGTAATCGAAAATATAAAAAATTCGGATTTTTCGAAGCTCCCCGAAACCGATGAAGGAACACAGGTGAGAGCGGTCGCTTTCGCGAAGGCTTTGTCATTGATAGAAGAAAACAAAGACAAAGATGTTGAGACAATTTTGGCGGCTTTGCTTCTTATTATATCAGAGAGAGCTCCGGAACCGGATTCGTTGGAAGGCCGGAATATCCTGCACTTTAGGGGAATGTTTGCGGATTATTGCGAGTTGTTCGAAGCAACCAATAAAAGAAAACCGCTGTTAGACGATATTATGCCTGATTTTGACGAATGGCTTGCTTATTACGCCTCGACTCTTGAGCAGACCTCTGATACGGGCAGCACCGGCGTGAAAATAATGACTGTGCACCAGTCAAAAGGTTTGGAGTTTCCGGTGGTCTTCCTTTGCGGCCTTTCTGAGGATCTTTTCCCGGTAAGGCTAAGAGAGAACATTCTTATTTCCACAAACGCTCTTGAAGAGCTGAAAAATGAGTTTAACAGGTCGCAAAGAGAAGTGAGCTTTTTTAATCCATACCCCGGTTCTTTTGAGGAACACTTAGAAGAAGAGAGGCGCTTGTTCTTTGTCGCTTTAACCAGAGCCAAAGACGGTATAATAATGAGCTCGCCCTTAAAAATCGGCTCTGACAGAGTGGTTCCCTCGCCGTTTATAACAGAAACGGGAATCGAAGAAAACTTGCATGAGGCTGACGACAGACCTCTGACCATAAGCGAATTCAGAACGGAAATCGCGAAGCTGAGCGCCGAAGAATTGGCTTTAATGGAAGAGGCTTTAACCGAGGCCGAAAAGAGGATAACTCCGGAAATGTCGGTTCATGGAGTTCGTCCGAGGGCTTTCGGCAAAAACGTTTCTGACGCAGTCACTCTGCCGCAGGATTTTTGTTTTTCGGCAAATTCTATAAAGACTTATATAGAATGCCCGCGTAAATTCTTTTTTCAGAATATTCTTAAAATACAAAAGCCCGGTGCGATATCACAGAAGAATTACGATAAGGGAAACGCTTTTCACAAGTGCGTTGAAGTTTTGCACAACCCGGAAAGCATATGGGAAAAAGGTAAAGATCCCACCGATGAAGAATTGGAAGAAATATTCAAAGAGCACGCGATGCCCTTTTTTGAAAATGAAAACTATTTTTATCGGCAAATGATTACAGAAAAGCTGCAAGAAGCGTTGTATAATTACAGAAATGCTGTTTTCAGGCTTAAGCAGATTTCGGGACGCAATACTATCGGGGTCGAAATGCCGTTCAATTTTAAGTTTAATGATTGTAATATCACGGGACGTTTTGACCGTATTGTGAAACTTGCCGATGATGCGGTGCTTATTGCAGATTACAAAACAAGCGGCCAAACTTCATCAGATAAAATGCATGAGAAGGCGTTTTCGAAAGAAGGGTGGACCGAGGTGCAAATGCCTCTTTACCTGTTGGCATGTAAGAAAAAAGGCTATAAACACGCTTCAATGAACCTGCTTTATGTTAATGACGAAGTGTTCGGGGAAAAAAACAGAAGTAAAATGGTACCCGGTTTTTTGAGAACCGCATCGTTCAATATGGGCTGTGGGCCCGAATACGGAAAGGAAGTCACAGAAGGCGATATGGCTGTTTTCGAAGAAAACCTCAGGCAGCTGCTTGATAAAATAAAAACAGATAACGTTTTTTCTCCTGACCCCACTGCGGACAAGAACGCGCGAACTTGCAAGAATCGGAATAAAAATATGAGGTGTGAATTTGAGGCGTTTTGCGAGGCTGTGAGCAATGGAAACCAAGATGACGAAAACTGACGAATTATTAGAAGGGCTGACGGAAGATCAGCAGGCGGCGGTGGAAGCCGAAGGGCGCGGCTTGCTGCGCATATCTGCCGGAGCGGGTTCCGGAAAAACGGAAGTCTTGACAAGACGCATCGTTTCACTTTTTAAGCAGGCTATAAAGCCCGATGAGCTGATTGCAATAACTTACACAAATAAAGCTGCGGCCGAGATGAAGGTGCGTTTGGTTGAAAAACAAAAACTGGAAATTGGCAAGTTGCGAAAAATGGAAATTTCCACTTTTCATTCATTTTTGAAGAGATTTATCGCAGAAGATCCGTTTGGAGCCGGATTAGACCGCACAACAGAAATAGTGGCCTCGGTGGCGCAGAAACTTTTACTGAAAGATTTAACCGAAAAGTTTGCCGGCATGTTCGGTAAAGATATGGTATCCGGGGACGAAGGAATCGGAGCTGAGGCTGCCAAAAAGCTTGTTGAAGTGTTTGGCGATGCCCTTTCCGGCATACGCAGGTTTATAGTGAACCCGGCCGAGTTTTATAATTTATCGAAAAGAAAATTTGCGGAAAGAAACAGGGATGGGCAGGAAAACGCTGCTTTAAAGCCTGTGTCAGAGTTAGAGAGAAATGCTCTGGAATGGCTGTACAGATTTTACACATGTTACGTAGAAGAGCTTGAAAAACGTAATATGATGGATTTTGACGAGATCTTTATAAGAAGCCGCGCCTTGTTGCGTGAAATGCGAGAAGGCGGTACATTGCCCCGCCAAAGGGTGTTTTTGATCGATGAATTTCAGGATAATAATGCAGATCAGTTTGAGATAGTAAAAGAGTTTTGCAAAGACAGAGACAGCCATATATGCGTTGTGGGTGATGAAAAGCAAAGTATATACAGTTTTCAGGGAGCGGATGTTGAGGCGTTCAGAAATTTTCAGGCCGATAAAGATATAATACTGGCCGACAATTTTAGGTCATACGGCGAGATAATAGGGGTGGCAGACGCTTACTTAGAGGCCGGGGGCGATTGCGGAAAACTTTTCGCGCGGCAAACGGCGAAAAGAGGCTCTTCACCTGTTAAGCCCGCTGTGGTTTGCATGCTGACAGAGGAAGAGAGGGACTCTGATATTTACTCACAGATCGCAAAGATGATTCATAAGATCGTTGATTCCAAAATGCTCATCGATTGCAGAAAAAGCGGTAACAAACGTTCGTGTTGCTACGGTGATATTGCTGTTATTGTGGGCAGTGTTAATAATGATATTCCCAGGGAATTTGAAGACGATTTGGAGGGATTTCAGATACCCTACGTGCTTTCGGGCGGTATGGGGTTTTACGGAAAAAGCGAAATAAAAGAAATATTGTCTTTTTTGAATCTTTTGGTTTATCCGGATGATAACCATTCTCTGGTGAAGATCCTGACAGGGCCGTTATACGGACTTAAAGATTCTGATGTGATAAAGATTTTTAATGACTGCAAAAGCGAAAAAGTTCCTATGCTCGCTCATATTCTCGCTAAAAACGAATCGGAATTTTTAAATGCACCGGAACTCAGAAATGCCGCAGAATTCAGAAAGCTTTTTGTGGAACTGAAGGCGAAGGCCGGAAAAACCGGGATTCTTGATTTGTGTTATATGATTCTTGAACAGGCGGGGTTTAATGAATACGCCGCTTCGAGAGAATCTGACTTAAAACGAAGAAGAATGAAAAATAATCTGACAAAGTTTTTAGGGGTGGTCAGAGACTTTGAGCGCAATGGCATTTATACTTCGCTGAGAGATTTTTTGGCATATGTGGATAAGATTTTGGAGACCGGGGACGAAGAAGAAGCCGGACTGGGGTTAGAGGATAAAGATGCCGTAAAAATACTTACAATACACAAGTCTAAGGGGTTGGAGTTTCCGATTGTAATTTGTCCTTCTGTTAAAGATAGGCAGTTTAAATTTAGCAAACCAATTCACTTTGACAGAGATCATGGACTGATGGTAAGTGTTTCCGGGGTAAGTGAATCCGCTATTCTTGAAGAAATAAAAGCAGCGGAGAAATTTGCGGCACAGAAGGAAACCCGGAGAAAATATTACGTAGCCTTTACGAGAGCCGAAAATAATCTGTTTATAATCGGAAAAGACCCTTCTTTTGAACCTGATGCCACCGTGGGAGCCGAAACAGAGAAAAAAACAGAAAAAGCAAAGAGCAAAAAAGATAATGCCAAAATGGCTCTCAAAGGCGGGACAATTCCTGATATAATCAGCGTTTTGACCGAAAACCCGGAATTGGGAGAAATAATCAAATTAAAGGCCTGGCCTGAATTGATTGATAAAATCATGGAGCAAACTGGCACAGAAAGCGCGGACACAGCGCTCGAGGGAAAACCGGCGGATAGCAACGATCTGAAAAAACTTGAATCGGAAATTTTTGCAATTACAGAATATTTGCAAGGCATGGCAAACATACAAAACCCTGAAAAAGCGGGTGACGGCGATAACACTTTTTCCCTTCAAGATTTGTATTCGTTCAACGGGTGCCCGCGAAAGTATTATTTCACGAAAAAACATACGAAATCGTTCAATGAGCGGCAAATAAATGTGGCGGCCGTGGCTGGGACTTTGTTTCACGAAACGGTAAGGCTTTATCATCAACACGAGAAAGCCGGCGTTGATGAAGGCGTAACCACAGGCTTGGATAAAGCATACGAAATTTTGGATTCATTGATTTTGTGCTACGGAGAAGAGGGCAAGTCTAGTCGACAGAGAGTGATGGGGCTTGTTAAGAGCTATTTTGAATCAGAATTAGGCCGACAAAAACCTTGGCAAATTGAGGCAGAAGTAAATGTGAAATTTGGGGTGGGTGCCGCCAGCTTCTTTTTGCGGGGGTTTGCGGATAGGGTCGACAAGTCTGAAAGCGGCGAAATAAGAATTATTGACTTTAAAACGCGCGGGTTTTCGCCAATTGCTCATGATAGTTATCGCAATCAATTGGCCTTATATAGAATTGCGGCGAGCCGCGGGATACTTGGCAAAGTGGGCGATTTAAATTTTGCAAAATCTTATATTGCTTATGTGACTGAGGAAAAGCTTGAGCTTGTTGAGATTGAGCCGGATATGGCCGAATTTGAAGAGTATGCGATAAAAGTCGCAAACACTATACGTAATGAGCGGATATGGCGGCCCGTAAGATCTGAAGCGTGTCGCGACTGCGGCTTTGCGGTTTTGTGCAATCTTAAAACAGAACAGATTGTGGATCAGCAGATTTCATAAACTTCAATTTTATTTTCTTTGCCTTTGAGTGAGACGGCTTCTAATTTCTTTAATTTATAAGAATCGTGTAAAAGCTGTTGTGCGGCATTTTCAGACATAAGGCACAGGCTGTTTTGGGCTTTTAATTCTGCATAGGATTCAATTCTTGCAGCTGTATTTACGGCATCTCCGATGACCGTGTGGTCTCTTTTGCCCCCCGCGCCCAAAAAGCCGGTGATAACTTTTCCGTAGTTAATTCCAATGGCATAATTCATGGGCAATATATTGTTTTGCCGGGCATCTTTGATCTTTATAGCTGCATTGCAGGCGTTGATTACAGGATTATTATCGTCTGAGTTTTTGTAAAAAACTGAAAGCATTTTTTCTCCGATAATTTTGTCAACTTCACCGCCTTCTTGAATTGTGAGGTCTGCCAAAATGCTAATTTGATTTTTTAGCATTTCAAAAGCATCATGCGGTGTGTTGCTTGAAGTAATGCCCGTAAAGTTCGGTATTCCTATATACATTAGCGCACATTCTGTGGTTGTAGTTTCGTTGGATGTGGTACCGAGGGCGTCTTCCTGTGCGCTTTTCTTATTCGAATAGTTGGATGAAATTATTGTTTTCTCTATGTTCTCTGAATTTGTCGAAAAAGTCTGCTTTAAACCACCGTTTTCATCAGATATAGTGTCTTTAATGTTATGTTTCTCTGTTTTATCTATAAAAAAGCCGTCTATTCCCGCAACGTTTAAAAATTTTACATTTTTCTCGCGTAAATCAAGTGCGGTATTTCTGCACACAGTTAATGGATAATCAGGGTTTTGAACTGATGCAGACTCAAGCTTTCCTGCAGTTTTTATGGCATCGCCCAAAATTGCATAATCGAGCCTTGAATTTGTGTTTCCGACGTATCCCGCAAACATCTCGCCTTTGCATATGCCTATCCCGATTTTGTATTGAAAAAGATTTTGATCATTAAAATCTAATAGAACTTGGTCAGAAACAAGTGTGGCAAGTTTTTGACGGTCACGCAGACCGGCTGTCATGTTAGAAAACTCGCTGCACAATAGGCCAATTTCATCTTTTCCGGTATTTTCAATTTCTATATCGAGTTTTCCGCGCGCAACTCCTTTTAGAAGTTGTTTTCTTTTTCAGATGCCGAATACATTTGTTCAAATAATTCTTGAATAATGCTTTTTTTGAAGTTTATATTTTCTTTGATGCCGTTTCTTTTCCACAAAATTTTCAAAATAAACATTTCCAGAGCATCTATGTTGGTTTCCACAGCCTCTTTGTCGCTGTTTGAATATTCAGTAAAGCCTATTCCGTCCATGTTAAAGAGTTTTATGAACATAAAAGGTAACGGGCGAGGCCTGTTTAAAAATAGACTTGAAGCGCGCTTTTGAGCAGAAAGGCTATTTGGTCCTTCTTTGTTAAGCAATTGTATGAATTCTGTGTCATTTATAAGTTCGTTAAATACTTCTTTATATTCATTCGCCATTTGAGTTTTTCTGTTGTCAAATGTTTTTATAGATTCTTTAAGTTGTGTAAATTTTTGTATGTTTGCCGAATTATTGTATTTGGCAGTATTTGGCAATGCTGAAAGGTTTTTAATGGCGAGTTTTTTTGCTGATATATTGGCATTTTCGTTGTTTTCAACGAAAATCAATATCCCCATTATTT
>MWDD01000011.1 GCA_002070375.1 bacterium ADurb.Bin157
AGATGGATCACCCCCGCGGGTGCGGGGAAAAGCTCCACTGGCTAATCTGCGGGGTGCACAGTGGAGGATCACCCCCGCGGGTGCGGGGAAAAGACTTTTTTAAAATAATTGTAAAAAAACTTGACAGGATCACCCCCGCGGGTGCGGGGAAAAGGATATACTGGGAGCAAAAACATCTAACGCTAAAGGATCACCCCCGCGGGTGCGGGGAAAAGAACAGTGAAATCGCTAGACAATCTAATGGACAAGGATCACCCCCGCGGGTGCGGGGAAAAGTATGCACATAAATGGTGATTGGCGGTTAGGAAGGGATCACCCCCGCGGGTGCGGGGAAAAGGGACTTCGGCCCCTTGGAATGCTAACACACACGGGATCACCCCCGCGGGTGCGGGGAAAAGGTCATAAGTTCCGTCTTCGTTTGCAATTACCTGGGATCAACCCCGCGGGTGCGGGGAAAAGAGAGATATTTTGAAGTTCTCGAATAGTAGATAAGGATCACCCCCGCGGGTGCGGGGAAAAGACTTGAATTTTAGCCTATTACAAAGATAAAAATATTAAAAAAAATTTACTTTGTATTTTGTTTATCGGATTAAATACCATGCTAAAGAAGAAAAAGTCAAAGTAGTTCTTGAAGCTTATTATATATGCTAAAACAGAGCTCACATTCACTTAAAGCCCCACTTAATATTGGTTGATCAAGCTTTAAAAATTCTGCAGTTCCTTGTAAAGTTAAATCATCAAGGTTATCAAACTTTTTTCTTATCAAAACGCTTACATCTATAAATCGATTTTTAGGAGCACTCTGACCAATTCGCTTGCAGTTCCATTGTAAAAAGGCAAAAACGAACTGTGCCTTGTATGAAACAACCGGTAAATTGGAGATAAAATTAAGCAAATCAATAATACCTATTTCTAATGAATTATCAGAACTGCTTATCGTTGTGTGGTAGTTATCTATAGCAAGACCGTCATCAACCTTAATAGCAGCTATTTCTAAAATATTATCTTTTTGAGGAATATTTCCTGAAGTTATTAATTGAATAATCGCATAAGATGCAATGCTACTGCTACGACTTTTATTTATTGCGGCATTAATGCGACTTACTTGCAATCTTTTACTGGCACTGCTTAAATGTTCTTCAAAAGTCGCTGAACCATTTTTTGCTGTATTTGTTTTGGGAAGCGGGCGCATAACAAGCTTCACTCCATCACAATCGACAGGTATCCATGTCGTGTTATGAATTTTGAAGTCCATTCCCTGCTCATTATTTGCTGTATAAACCATTGTTGCTTGCCCATGTTGCAGATTCTCGCAAATGCGCTGCCAAAGTTCATCTCTTACTCTGGCACTCATAGAGCCAACATAAACCCCTGTGTTTATTTCAAGCATCCACTTTGAAAGGTCGCCCCTAAGTCGAGGTGGGCAATTTGTCAATGATACAATTACCATTAAATATCTTTGTCCCCATAATCTACGCCGTGTGCAACTGTTCCTTCAATATTGTCCCATAGATAAATGACTTCTTTGAAATCATCAGCCTCAGCTTCTTGGTCTATCGAAAGCAAATATTTAATATCTTTTACCATTTTTTCTAGAGTTCCATGCTTAACCATGGCATCTCTGACGGCGCGTCTAACCTCACCGGGAACATCTTCTCCCCCTTTAGCAGCAATACTAAATGCAATAGGTATAGAGACCTCGGCCTTGTAAAGATCTGCTATATCGTATACAAACGATAATTCATGCCCAACGTGAACAAAACCTAGGGCCGGAGAACAACCTAAACTTACAATTACTGAGTGTGCAAGGCCATATAAACAAACATGGGCTGAAGAAAGAGCTTGATTTATTAAGTCGCTGTCTTCAAAATTTTCCGGATCATAATCCCTGCCGGTCCAAGGAATATTGAATTCCTGTGATAAATGACGATATATTTCTCTTATGCGTGTTCCTTCTCTGCCTCTTAATTGCTGTATTGTTAATTCCGAAATTTCTTCATTAGGGAAACGCATTTCATACATTTTTCTTACTACGAGTGCGTGTGACCTAACGTTGCTTACAAGAGCAGCTTGTTGTAATAAAAGTCTGCTATGTGCATTTAATGACCTGCCGTGCGCATAATAGCGCACTCCATGTTCTCCAACCCAAACAACACCTACACCAGCATCACCCATTAGTTCCATTGCACGATGAGTAATATTACAGCCAGGGCCAAGCATTAAGACGGTTATTTGAGCAGCGGGAATAAGTCTTACCCCATTTTCGTCCGTTGCGCTAATAGCTGAGTCTTCACGATTAATAACACAGCGCTCCAGATAAATAAACGTTAATCTGTCTTTTATCTGGGGCAGTGCTATTAACTCAGGTTTTTTTATTCCAGGTATTGCTTTCATTAAATTTTCGGCCTTGCAACACTAATCATACCAAGACCGTAAGCTTTTCCTTTGCCAATACCTTCTTGTAATGCCTGTTTAAAAAGAGATGGGTCAGTAACAGTTAGTTTTCCTTCGAAAACTACAGACAACAAAATAATTTTGTTTTTACTTTCTCTTTTTTTAAACGTTATCCATTCACTTGCAACGACCTTGAAATTATCATCGCTTACAGAAAATCCGTATTTAGGTGCTCTAGTTTTAAGCCATTCCTGCTGATGGTGAACCGTAACGTGGGCATGGGTTTTGCCTCTTTCTTTCGAATTTTCACCTGTTTTACAAGATTTAACGGGATTAGCAGCTAATCTGAAGTGCCAATCCTGACCTTCTGTGATTCGTGAAAACAAAGTTGTATAATCAAGTGATTCAAAAGCTGTATCAGAATTGCCAAACTCCTTTTGCATATGGCTTAAATCGGCTTTAGTGCGGCTTACTAAGAGCAAATAGTATTTGCTCTTAACACAATCTAGTCGCCATAATACTTTTTCGCCTTGAAAACAATATGCAATTGCCGCATGGAAACAATTTCTGTTACTAAGTGCCTTCAATGTGTTGCGATTAGTTATATCCAATTCAACTCTTGATAAATACACAGGCTCACCTCAATTCTTCCATAGGATCATGGTCTGTTTCGACATTTTCATTTTTTATCTCAACGTAACCTTGATTAGATATAGCTCTATACTCATATTCACGCTTGAAAGGACTAAAAGATTTTGGCAAATCCTTTTGAAGGACAGAACTATTTGAATCAGCTTTTGCATCAGTAATAATAGGTAATTTAGAATTTAACCTAAATCTATCTTTTTTTTGGCGCCAATCAGCAACAAGCCAAGGCTCTTGTTTCAAAGCTTCAAACAATGGCAGTTCTCGTATTCCTAGAATTATCGGCAATGTCGGAGGACAGGAACGTCGGCCTAGGAACAGCGGGTAAACAGGTTGCTTTAAGGCTTCTTCAAGGTTCTTCAGCTCCTTTTTATCGTCGCTTTCAAGACCGACTAAGAATACTGCGTCAGAGAGATAATACCTATAAGTCACATAGCTTGTTTTATCATTCATGCGTGCAGTATGAAAGTCTTGTATAAGTTCACCTGGTTGGTCAATTCTTATTCCAAATTTTAAGACATTAAGGTCATCTAATGGCTCATCGCGTCTTCGCCCAAGAGCAGCGGCTAAAAAACCGATTACACCACTTTTCGTTGGAAACGATTCAGTTCTGCGAATTTCAAATTTTGATTCGCCTCCCCAGGCCTGTAAGGGTCCGGCAAGGCGAAGTAAAAGAGTGTTCATTAAATACTGCCTCTCTGTAATAATTAATCTTGAAGAACTTTCTCTAGTTGTTCGAGTAATTGAGTCATACTAATTGGATCTGCAAAGCCATCTTCTTTTCTGCCAACAATATAAGCCTTCGCCGGTTCAACAGCAAAATCACTGTATACTTTTTTTGCATACTTAACCAATTCATCTGCTGATTTGTCAACAAAACCATTTACAGATGGCGGAATGGGTCGTTCAAAAGCTCCGCATAAGTTAATAGGCTGGTCATTGCGAACTGTTACATAAATCAAGTCAGGCAGAGTTCTATTGGCAAATGTGTTTTGTTTACCTGTTGGCATAGATTGTACAAATGCTTTAGCAAACCCTTGTATAGCACGAGTGGTATCTTCTTTTAAATTCTTTTTCAACTCAACAACATTTATAGTTGCATATCTGTAAAGTGTGGCTGAATCAAACTCAATGGTTCCTAAATGCCCTGCTCCGGCATTATCTTCTGCTGACATATCATCAACAGCTGTAAAATAATCGTATTCATTTTGAACAGCATGAGTAGAAATACTATGAGCAACTTGAACAGCAGCGTCAAAATTTAAAGAAGGGTCACTAGCAACCATTCTGCCGAACATAGCAATATCAATTGCCGGATAATCTCTTAATGCTTGTGCATAATCAGCTTTATTTTTGTTATCGGCTATAATTAAGTCTGCCAAAGCCTCGGCTTGTTTATGGCTTATAAAAAACAAAGCATCAACATCATTTTTTTTACCAATTTTGAAACCTGCAAGTTCAAGAGCCGCTTTTGCCATTTTTTCGGCTTCTTCTTTTGAAGAATTCTGTTTTTCAACTATGATATTAGCAAGTAAATCAATTAGTTTTTTAGTGCGCACCCCTACGTCTTCGCGTTCAAATAGATCTGAGAACATTACTCTGATGGCTCGTTTCCAAGCTTGAGAAGAAACGCGGGCTCGACTTACACCACCATAGATAGCTGATTTTGGGCTTCCTGTGTCGTCTCGGTTTACGCAACTGGGCGGAACGGTTTGAAGAACGTGGAAATCAATATATAAGTTAGTATTTGTCATGGTTTTACTCCTTTGTTAGTAAAGATTCATCGTTATTTTCAGTGTTTTTGCTATAGTAGTCTTGTCCCCACTGCAAGCGAACTTGTTGAGGGCCATCCGGTGTTTGCCATCTGTAAAGATCATATGCCAATTTAATGTAGTCTAATGGCACTGAGTTTGCACTAAGAAGCTGTATAATGCCTCTTAAATGATGTTGAATCTCTTGCATGCCTATAGAGGTTGCTAAAACATTGAATTTTCTCAATACTCTGTTTTCAGACTCTTCATCTTTTACAAGTTTGCGAATGGCTTTGCCAAGACTTTCTTCCGGTTTATGCATACATTCTTTTTCAATGTCTTTGCCCTGTTGATGGAGAGCAAACATTGTTAAAGAAATATACAACGCCCATTCTTCCCATGATGGACCTTTTTCTGTATTACGGCTCATCATGCTATCGTCAAGGTTCTCGAAAAGCATTCCCCAAAGCTCAGGTATATCGCCGGGAATTTTGCCAATACCTCTACGCATATTGGCTAAAGCTGCTTTTGTGCTGCTTAGATTACTATGCTGCTGCAAATAGTTTAGCTTTTCATGCATAAATTTGCTTATTAGGCTAAATTTTGATGTTACAGGTTTTTCCACATATTACCCCCTTTAATTAGAATATATTTTGCCAATATTAATTTTGAACCATTTATAAGCTTCTGGCGATGAATATCGCTTGCTGCCTTTTTTACTATCATCTGATATTGTTCTGCCCACAAATGCATTGCTGCCAGATTTTTTATATAGGTCATCACCAAGTTTTAGAACAATTTGGCGGGCAATATCGCGCCATTCAAGTCTTTTGCTTTGTTCTTTATCAGCACAATTAGGCTCTATTTCTGAAATCCATTTTTTAAACGGCAAGTCAAGTTGATGATAAAAAATCTCTTTAATTTGCTTAGCTGAACCGATTTTATTATTTTCGTTACTATTGCCAGCTGCTTTTTCAATCTGTATAGCAAAATCTGAAAGAGCATTGGCAAGTTTATCGCATAATGCGATTTCGTTTTCTATAAGCTTTTGCCATTTTCTGCCAATTTCAGATATAATATCAGCGCTAAAGTTGATCGAATCTTGAAATAAGTCAGTTACAAAAAAATCTTTATCACCATATTGCACAGAAGCTATTTTAAAGTGCAATTTCTGATTTCGTTCAAGTATGTTTTCTTTGGTTAACTTAGCTATCCAATTAACAATACCAGGCTGGGTTTTATTAGATTCAGTAACGAATACATCAGAAAAATCTCTCCAAAACTGTTTTGAAGGATCATGTCTTTTAGGCTGCCAACCTATTATTTCATTCTTATTTTTGCCATCTTTGGGTATGGGACGCCAAATGGTCATTTGTTCGGATATTGGATTTGCTTTATCGAAAAAATCTCCCCCCAAAAGAAAATATTCGTTAACACCAAAATCGTTGCGTTTTAAGAGTAATCGCCTTGATTGAAGAGTATAAAGCTGGGCAAGATTTTGAGGCAGGTCAATTTGATTTCTTTCTTTGGAGCGCACTGTTTCTTCTTCCCATATGGCTTTGCCAGGCTCCCAAAGTTTGGTTCCGTTCTGAAGCATTGTTAAATTAAACATTAAAGTTTCGAAAAGATTGTTTCCTTCCGCAAAAATTAAGCCAAGCTTGCCGAGCCAGCCGGCTCCTGGAGATAAAATATCAAAGCCCTCTGCTTTAGCTTTTTGTCTCAGAGGTTGTGATGATTTTGCAGATGTATCATCGAAAGCATTCACGTGAAGTAACCATCTAGCTGCAGCCGCATATGGCAAAACGTTTTTATATTCTCCGCTGTATAAAGAAAACAAGCGAATTTTATTATTACTCTCAGATATTGCGCCGTTCAATTTGCTTGCACCGTATTGTGTTCCAATCTCAGCATTATTTGCCTGCCAAAATGGTCTTTCTGGATGAAAAAGCCAAAATCTGTCGTGCCATTTTTCTAAATATCTTTTTATTGGTTCTTCCGGAAACTTTTTTGCTTTCCATAGTTCATTCCATATATCTAGAGCATCATCTTCTGTCTTTATCTCGAATTGCTCACCTTTGGAATTAACTTTAGAAAAAATTGAGTATAAAATAGCTAACAATAATCTAAGAATGGGCACGTCTTGTGTTGCTACGTCGCCTTTTAACTCTTTATATTTTTGGGCATTGCATATAACCTCTGTGAGCGAAACTTCAACAACCTTATTGTCGGGTGTAAGAACTTTTATCCAAGGCTCATCTATAAGATTAAACTTTTTATCTTTCTCCATTTTCTTGCTCCTTAGTGCATATTAAGCCAAAATCTTGACTATAACTTAAATTGAAACCACACAACGAATAAGAATTTTGTGCGTCAAATAATAAAAATAATTCTCGTCTTAAAATTTTATCTGTATGCCATTGAGAAAATAATTGTTTATTTTGATTTTCTAACTCCTCAATTGTTTGCATTATAATACCGCCGTGAGTAAGGGCAAAAGGCAGTCTAAGCCTGTGTTTAAGAAGAGGTGATATTTCTTCACGTGAAGGCACATGAGTCAAACGCAATACAAGATTTTGGTCATTGGCTGTTACAACCTTTATGCCCTCATCATCGCACATCTGAAGAGGTATTACTTCTATTGATGGTCCACTATCTCTAACCATGGCTTCTGACAAGTCTTTTAATGATAAAGATCTGTCAAGCCAACCATCAAGAGTTGGGGTTCTTGTGTTTTTAGGTAATTCGATACAGTTGTGTTCTGCCTTTTCATAACTGCTGATACAATTTTTTTTGTATTGCTCTAAATCAGCCATGAGTTCCGGAGTTAATTCTTCAGGGGCAAAATCTTCTCTATAAGTTTCTTGAACTAATTTTGAAATATCGTCGGGAAGAGTTATTTTATCGGATAAAAGCATATTAGTTCGTTTCAAGAGCCATTTGTCATAAATATTATTTCGGCTTGTTAATATTACACATTTTGCTTTAGATAAGTGATTAGGACGAACTCTATTCGGGTGCCTATGTAATCGTCCGATTCGCTGTAAAAGCAGATCCATAGGACATAGGTCAGTTAGCATCAAGTCGAAATCTATATCAAGAGATTGCTCTAAAACCTGTGTGCCGACTACGATAAGATTATTTCTTTGCTCTGGCGTAGAAGACTTGCCTAAGCATTTTATTAGCTTTTCTTCTATGTTAATACGATCGATAGCATCAAACTGCGAGTGGAATACAATTACTTCATGGTCTTGAAATTCTTCACTCAGTTGTTTTCCAAGTAATTGAGCCTTTTTTACAGTATTAACTATGATTCCAACACAACCGCCATCTGTAAGATTTTCATGTAAAAAGCTTGTTATGTTTGTGTCCTCTAAGGACCGGCAAATTATCGAAAGCTTGTAATCGCTTGCTTGTATGCTTTTATGACAAATTTCATTCCCTTCAGTCCAACTAAGCAGAGGGTAAGAATGGTTAGATGTGTTATACTGTTCTCCTGGGGTATTGTTTCCAAAATAGGCATTTAGCAAGCCATTTCGTCGTTTTTCCGGAAGGGTGGCAGAAAGCAAGATAACAGAAACTCCGTATTTTCCGAGCCAGGTTAACATTCTATCTAGGTATTTATTCATAAATGGGTCATAAGAATGCACTTCATCTATAATAACTACCTTAGCGACAAGGCCTAAATGTTTCAGCATGACGTGTTTTTGTTTAAGGGCAGCCAATAAAAGCTGGTCAACCGTGCCTACTACAAAGTCTGCTAATAACGATTTTTTATTTCCATCAAACCAATGGTGCACATATAAACTAGAACCAATATCATCATCGTTTTGCTTTTCTTTAAAAAGTATATCTTGATAATCTGCGTTTAAATAAGCCGCACCATGAGCTAGTTTTACACTGCTTTCCATTGTTGAAGAATGTTTTTCGGCCCATTTTATCAAGCGCGGAAAAATTCCATTGGCTGTTGCTTGAGTAGGTAAACCCAAAAAAAAGCCACCACTGCCATTTCTGCTTGCCAAAATTTGTGCAGCAGCGAATGCTGCTTCGGTTTTACCGCTTCCCATCTGTGCTTCTAAAATCAAAATACCCAAGCTGCTTTGTTCATTGGTTACATCAATTACTGCTTTTTGAATGTTATTAGGTTCAAAACCAAATAATTGTTCAAAATCGCTTTCATCCAATGTAAAACTTAACGTTTCTGTTTCCCATGGTTTAGAAAGGTTTAGCTTATTCCAAGCTTCATCAACTCTGCTTGGGTAAATTAAGTCTTTTTGAAGAAAATCGGTTTCAATATTGACAAGAGGGAAATATTCCGTGTTGCTTGCTAACCAATCTGCCATTATTAGCAATCCTGATAACAGAACTTGTGCAGGTTGCGAAATAACGGGTAACTGCGCAATATCATCAATCCCAGCTTTGGTTTTTCCCATTTCTAAAAATTTATTCCAAAGATCTAGCCACAGTGATTCTTGTTTGCCGTAGCAATTATAGCTGTAGATGTCTAGTTGATCTTCGGGAAATTCTGAAATTTCAGGCGGCTTTCCGTGATGAGAACCAACTATAGAAGCAATGCCTTTGGGACATGAGTTGTTTAATAAAATGGCTTGAGATACTATTGCGTGGGGGCTTTTAGAGGGGTCTAAGAATGTGTTATTGAAGTTGATTCCGCCTTGTTGCAGCAAAGATCTTATTCTTGGTGAATAGCGAGTGATTTTATCTGTAAATAATGCGGTGCATTTGCCAATATCATGTAGCATTGCAACAAAAACAGCAGTTTGTTTAATTTCTTTGTCTGATAGATTGAGACCTGTCTTAACTGGGCGCGTGATCCATCTATTTACGAGCTTTTCTATAATGCCTGCAGTATCTTGAGCGTGCATCCAAAGTGGTAGCCATAAATCTGGATTATTAATGTCGCTTTTTGCCGAAATTAGTTTGACTAATTCTGAAGTATTATATTGCATTTTTCCCCTCGATTGATTTTGCACGTTTTAAGAATAACACAAAAATTGTGTTATTATAAGCTCTGATAAAATTATGTGGAAAAAAGTCGGGAAAGGTGATTAGTAAAGGTTATTCACCCATGGTTTGGCGGGCGCTGTTGATGTCGCGGATCATGGAGACGGCTTCTTTGGCGTTTTTGCTGTTGGGGTCGAGGCGAATGGATTGTTCGAAGTATGAGACGGCGCGGTCGAAGCCTGAGGTGTCGCCTGCCAGGGCTTTGTCGGTCCAGGCCAGGCCTAGGTGGTAGATGCATTCGGCGTTTTTGTCGTCTTTGGCTAGACATTCGTTGTATTTTTCGATGGCTTCGTCCAGCTTGCCCTTTTTGTAAAGGTCGTAGCCCTGGGTGTGCAGAGCAGCAGCCAGCGCGGCTTCTGAAACTGTGCCGTCAGAGGGCGCGGCCTTGGCGTCGGTGCCTGTGCGGCGGCGCTTGAGTTCGTCCCAGACGTCTTGCTTTTTGTTTTGTTCTTTTATGCGGGCCAGTTCTTCAAGCTGCCTGCGCTCCGCTTCGGCTTTTTTGGCAAGCATAATGCGCTCGTCTTCGGTCTTTTTCCACTTTTCAAGAGCGGACATAATTGGACGAAGCTTCTCCGAGTAAGCCCCGGCGCTGCCTTTCATCGGCTCTAAAATTTCTAGCGAATCGGCGTATGAACCGTTAATATATAGCAATGCACCATAATAAAAACGGTTCTCGGGGTTAAATGCGTTGTCTGAAAACCTGTCCGAAAAAATGCGGTTGCCCCTCATTAAAAAGCCTTGGTCATCTTGCGCTCCCAAAGAAGGGTCTTTCAAGATCTTGCCGATGTATAAGTCTAGGGCTGCGGTTATTCCCGTGGTGCGCTCTAATTCTAAAACATCAGACAACGGACCCGCCTCTTTTTTAAAGTAATCTTTGAGATTAATGTTTTTTTCTTCGTCAGCCTCGAGAGTTCGTTCGGTGTCAAGAGCCAAAACAGCTATCTCCGGGTTGTTAACCTTTATTTTGTTCTCGGGTATAACTAACCCAAAAGGTCTTAAACGCTTGCCGAACGCGGCTTCTGCGGGCTTTTTGATCGTTACGGATTTTTCTTCCAATATATTGCGCAACTGCTCAACCTTAGGGTGGTCAGGGGCCTGTAACGACGCTTCATATAAAACCTCGCCCGCTTTTTCGAGCTGTTTTAAGTCAATATAAGCCTGAGCTAACCAAACTTTCGCCTCAAAACTCGTTTTGTCGAGAAGCAAAACATTCTCAAACTCAATTACGGCTTCGTCAAGCAGCCCTTTGTTGTAGCAATCTATGCCTGCTCTTAAAAAATAGTCGCTGTCTGTGGGGGTCTGAGCGTAACAAATCCCGCTCAAAACCAGCGCACCTGCCAATATTGCACTCTTTAATCTTTTGCTGCTCATTTGTAAACCGTCTCTTGGTAAATCGAAATCATTCTGAACCTGGTTCGCGCCTCGGTTGGAATTATATGCAGCTGCTTACCTGTGTAGCCGATTCCGCCCCCAACAATCATTTCTAATTTGCCATCACCGTCCAAGTCGGCAAAAGTCGGTCGCCCTACCGTTCGTCCTACATATTTGGGAAAATCCTTAAGGGGTTTGCCGTTTGAATCGAGTGCCATTACGTATCCCGCCATTTGCCCACTCCCGGAAGGATTGCTCGCCGTAAATACCACATCGAGTTTCCCGTCGCCGTCAATGTCGATAATGACCGGAGCCGCATAAATAGAATGGCTGCCCGCGTCATAGGGCCAGCCCGGCTTAGGTTTGCCCGTAAAATCGCAGATTGTAACTTTGCCGTCATAATGCGCGATTACAAATTCATCCGTTCCCGTGTTGTCTATGTCTGCTAAAATTGGCGCAGAATGAGACCCGGAGGGTAGGCTGAAGTTTTTTACCATTTTGCCTTTGTCGTTCCAAATCAAAAAATTACCTGACGGAGTAGTTGTAAACACTTCTTTAACACCGTCGCCGTCTATGTCGCCCGCATCAACATCAAACGGCCATTCTCTGTTTCCCGCTACATTTGCCGGCCAGCCTGCTCTTGCGGTCCCGGTGTGGTTTAAAACAGTTACTTTGCCGTCGTTGCCCTTGAATATTATTTCTTTTTTGCCGTCGCCGTCAAGGTCGCGGGCTGCAATACGCCCCGAAACAGAGCCGGTTGTCGAGACTTCCCAGATAGGATTCCCCGCAGCGTCTATTCGAAAAACTTTGCCTGATTCAGAGCCGATTAAGACTTCAAGTTTGCCGTTCCCCTCAACGTCGGCAAGCTCTGCCCCCGAAATCGTTATTTTTCCTCTTGTGTCTACTACCCATTTTTCTTTTCCGAGGCTGTCTAGGCAGTAAACTTTTCCGTCTTGAGAGGCCGCAATTATGTCGATGCCGCCGCAAAAACTTGTTACCTGAACATCTGCCAAAATCGGGCCGCCGGTTTGCTTCGGCCAATAGGGCGGTCGCACTATTTCTTTGCCCGTTGCGGATGAGTAAATATGAACTTTTCCGTCGGTGGCGCCGAAAATTACGTCTTTTACCCCGTCTCCGTCAACGTCGCCTATGACATTTATTTGTCCGTAAATGTCGCCGGTAACCTGAGTTTGCGGAGGGACAGAAGTATTGCCGTTTGAAGATGTTTGCGCTGTTAAAACGCCGCCGAACCAAAAAATTTGAGCGATACCAAAAGCTAAATACAACACTTTTTTTCGCAAATATCTTTTCATAGGCCGCCTTTCTTATTTAAGAGTTATCTGATTACCAAGTCGTCTCGGTATATTTTTATTACAGCTGTAACTTCTGCGGTAATTCCGCTCTTTTCTACTTTCCCTTCGCATACTATTTCCCAGAGATCATAAAACCCGATCGCGAGCCCTCTGCTGAAGTGCGGTCTTCCGTACCATTCGCCCACGCCGTCGCCTAATGGAGAGACTTTGGTGACTTTATAGGTGCCTTCGTCGAATTTTATGTTGTATTCGGCATCAAGTCGCGAATTGCTTTTTTCTTTGTATTCGGGTCTTTTTTCGCCCAGATTATATTGATTGAAAAGGTGTATTTTGACCTTTTCAATGCCTGCCATGGCATAGTTGCGCGCTTTGATCCTGTCAGATTCGAACATAATGAGTTCTGCATTTGATTTTGAAGAAAACCAATACATTACTCCGAAAATGCCGAACAATACGATAAGCATAAGAGATACCACTGCTATAAAACCGCTATTATGTTTTTTAAGTTTGTAATTCATTCAAAAACCTTCACAGTCATTAAGTCGCCTTCAAGACGAACGGTAAAATCTACATCTTCAAAAACTTCGGGTCTTTTGTCGTCAAAAATTTTGCAAGTTACTCTTACGCTCTTAGAGTCATTTTCATTAACGTGAAACCTTAAATCTTTCGCATTTCGCGCCACGGGTATAGCTCTTGGCGGCCCGTCAGCCGGTTTAATTTCTCTGATTATCGTTTCTGATTTTTTATCGTAATAATATTTAATGGCCATTGCCTCAGAGTCGCTTTTAAGAGATGAAAGCACAAATAAAAGCTCGGTGCCGCTGTTGTTTATAATATCTTTTTCAATGCGCACTACATTCGGAAAAAACTCTTCGCCGGCTTCGCCTTTTATATAAAGATGGCCATATTTATGCACGTAAACATGGGGGTTAATCTTTTTTATGTCAGTGTAAAACTGTTTCATAAAATACTGAATTTTGTAGTTGAAATCCATGTGTTTTTGCCCCCACGACATGGTTGTGAGGTTGCTTCGCAAAACAACAAGCAAAACTGTAGCCAAAAGCCCTACAATAAGCGCAGAAGTGAGAACTTCAACCAAAGTAAACCCTTTATTTTTGACTTTGCCGAAAATATTCATGTTAAAAAGTTTCATTGCCTTTGGCCTTTTCTACATTTTGGTCGAGGTCTTAACGGTCACAGAATTAAGAATCGCTTTATAGGTTTCTAATCGAAGCTTTTTTTCTTGCTCTTTTTCTTTCCAATTAATTTCTACGCTGATATGCAGCAGGTTTGTTTCATTTACTCCTGTGCCAACGACAGAGTGTCCCGCCGCTTGTTCAACGCTGATCAATGCCTTCGCCCCATATTTTTTAACAAACCCTTCAGGCAGTTTAAACTGCGCGTAAGCACCCGAACCGGGCACGCTCACCTTATTGGGTATTTTTTCCCATATGAATTCATCGCTTCTGGCCAGGTCGAGCAGGTTCTGCGCGGCAATCGACGCCATCAAATAAAGCTCGCCCCTTTCGACGAACTTTGTGCCGGTCATGAACATAGACAAAACCGGCAATATTCCGATTCCTATGATGATGGTTGCAATCGTAACCTCGATCAATGTGAATCCTCTGCCTTTTTTCATCACCAACCCCCAAGTTTTTCATCTGATTTAAAAATGGGCACGTGCTCTCTCTCATATTTTGAAAAGCTGTTTAAATACTGAATTGCCGCCCTGGCGTTTTCGGCCGCTCTCGAGTTGGGAAACCGCTCTAATACGTATCGATAGGCTTTAAGAGCCTCGGCATCATTTTTAAGTTTAAAATAGATGTCTGCCAGACAAAGGGCCGACACGCTTGCTTCTTCGCTGTCGGGGTATCTTTCGATCAGGTCTTTAAATAGGGCCATCGCCTCGAGTAACTCGCCGTTTTCGACCATTTCGACGCCTTTTCGATATTGTTCTTCAAAAAAGCTCAGTCGAACGGGCAGTTCGTTTTTTGGTGCCGGTATGTTGCTTAGAGTGACCGCAAAGTTGAGTCCTGTTTGTTTTAAAAGGGAATCAGGCTCAGGTGCTTTTTCTTTCTTCGCTGTTTCTTTCTCGTATCGCGCGATTTCTTTAGGCATCGAAAGCATAGTTTTTTTGCCGCAACACCCGTTGATTAAAAGAGTTGCCACCGCAAATACAACTACAATCCATTTTGCGATTTTTACTTTTAACACTTAAAAACCTGCCTAACAAAGATTTTTTGCAATCAATTCGGAAATGTCACCGGCTATTTTTTTTATTTCGTTTTCGTCGGGTCCTTCGGCCATAACTCTGACCAGGTCTTCTGTTCCCGAGCATCTTACTAAAATTCTGCCGCGCCCGTTCAAGGCTTTGTCGGCATCATTTATTGCTTCGCATATTTCTGAGCAAGATTCAAAAGCCTTGTTTTTAACTCGAATGTTAAGTAAGATTTGCGGCAGTTTGCGCATTACACCCGCCAGCTCTGTAATGCCCATCGAAGTTTCGCGCATAATTTTTATTAAATTGCATGCGGTTAACATCCCGTCACCGGTTGTTGCGTAATCGGAAAGTATTATGTGCCCGCTTTGTTCTCCGCCTACAACTGCGCCTGCTTTTTGCATTTCTTCCAAGACAAATCTATCGCCGACTTTTGTTTTAAGCACTTTTATGCCATTGTTTCTCATTGCAATGTCAAGGCCTAAATTAGCCATAACGGTAGTTACGATAGTGTTTCCGGGTAGTCGGTCGCGTTCTTTTAAATATTTGGCGGTAATGGCCAAAATAAAATCGCCGTCAATAGTTTCACCTTCGGGGGAGATGGCTATAACGCGGTCCGCGTCGCCATCAAAGGCAAAGCCCACATCGAAGCGTTCCTTTTTCATCATGGCTACGAGGTTGTTAATGTGGGTTGAACCGCAGTCTTTGTTGATATTTACGCCGTCGGGGGTTATGCCCAAGGCGTCAATGCTGTAGCCGAGTTCCGAAAAGAGCTGCCCGGCCCATTTTGCTGCCGCCCCGTTGGCGCAGTCGAGTGCAATTTTAATTTTTTTTGAGCTTGTATTTTCACCGCAAACTTTTTTTAGCGAAGACAGCCAGAATTTAACGCTGTTTTCGTCATAGGTAACAGACCCGATTTCTTCGCCTGTTTGTGTTTCGGGTTTTGTGTTGGCCATAAGATCTTTTTCTATGGCGTTCTCGATGTCGTCGCTTATTTTAAAGCCGTCGGGGCCAAAAATTTTGATCCCGTTGTCTTGAAAAGGATTATGAGAAGCGCTGATCATTATGGCGCCCATTCCTTGAAGTTCTTTTGTTACAAAGGCAAGCGCAGGTGTTGGTACAACGCCTAAAAGACGGGCCTCGACACCCATGGAAGCTACGCCTGCCGCAACCGCGTGTTCCAGCATATCGCCTGAACGTCTGGTATCTTTTGCTATAAAGATTGGGCGGTTTTGTTTTTTTCTGTTAATAAGCAACTGAGTTGTTGCAAGCTGCGCAATACGACAAGCTGTGTTAGCGTCTAGGGGAAACTTGTTTGCCAAGCCTCTGACGCCGTCGGTACCGAAGAATCGACCCATGGAATAAAACTCCCGTTTTTTGACTTATATTTTCAGTATATCACACAAGTAATTTAGATTCATAATAAATTAAAGGGAAGGGCGGAGTTTTTATAAATTGCCTGAAATATTGCCATGTGGTATACTTCGACTTGAGTGGACAAACAGTTTTTGGAAAGGAAAAGCAGAAGATGCCCAAGCAGACCGGTTCTACAGAGAAAGCTTTAATCGAACAGGTGCAAAAGAAAATATCTGCTGCCGCCGCAGAGGATGCAAGCCAGGAAATTCCCGATACCAAGCCTTTTGAAGGCCATTCATATATAAAAAAAACATGGACAGACACGGAAGACGGTGTCGAGCGGGTCTTGCTGAATGTGGCGCTGGGGCACATGAACCGCCCCCCAAACTGGGAAAAAACAGAAGTTTACGAAATGATGCCCGAGTGGGGTACTCTACCTCTGCAGAGAGGCTGGGTAATTAGAATTCCCACCCATTTTGAGGGTGAAGAAAAATATCTTTTGCACTATTTTTTTGTTTCGCATTACAAAGACGGAACCGAGTGCATCAGTCAGAATTACACAGAGCTTATATCGCCTCGCTTTATTCAGTTTGTTGACCATTCCGGTCTATACACCCATGTTAAACTTCATTGGAGCCTCGATAACTGGGCTTACCCGCAAAATACCGAATTAGAATTTGAAGGAATAGAATGGGGAAGCGAGTATTCCGTGAGTCGCGCTCCCTACAGGCAAGGCGACCGTTTATATGAACGAGGCCGTGCGGGTATTATAATGAAAGCTCCCACCCCGCGCATATTCAGAGGCATCATTTGGGGGCCTCACAAGGAAAAGGTTGATTATTGTTTTAATTTAATAACAATAGACCAAACAGGAAAATTGGTCAGCAAATGGGACAACAACGAGGGACTTAATTATAAATTGACTATCTAGTCAGGAGACAAAAATGAGACATTCAGACATTCTCACCCGTGACGGAAGCGTGCTTCTAATTTGTGATGTTCAGAAAAAGTGCATCAAGCCTATTTATAAAAAAGAAGCTATGATAAACAATATAAAGTCATTGGTATCTTTCGCGGGATTGACGGGATTGCCCGTATTGCTCACAGAGCTTTCGCCTCAAAGGTTTGGTACAACAATCGATGAGATTAAGGGTTTGGTTCCCAGGCTCGAACCGATTAAGCGAACAAAATACAGTTGTTTCGGAAACGAAGAACTGACCTTGCGTCTTGAATCGATGAATACGAATCGCCTCATAGTTTTGGGCATGGAAACTCACATTTCGATATGTCCGACGGTTTTAGATGCAATTACAAGGGGTTACAGTGTGCATGTGGTGTTAAATGCCACAAGTGCGGCTCGCAAAGTTAACTGGAAAGTGGCGATTGAAAAAATGCGCCGCGCCGGAGCGGTGATAACCACTGCCGATATTGTAATGCATGAGCTTATGGGGGGCACAGACCACCCCAAATACGAACAGTGTCTGGAGCTGACCAAAAAGATTTCTGACCTGTAGAATTAAAGAGATAAAAAATGAACAAAACCCATATTGCTGCCGACAAGCCTTCGATTTTTCTTGTCGGCGGTACGGGGGCAGGCAAAACAGAGCTTGCTCTTAATCTTTCGGTGTATTATTCCAATTTATTCGGCTCGTCCAATCTGATCGATCTGGATATCGTAAACCCGTATTTCAGGGTAAGACAGTTTGTTGACGATATATCGCAAAAGAACGTAAAGGTTATTTGTCCCGAGGCCAGGGTAAGATTCGGTGATGTTCCGGCTTTGCCTTCCGCAGCCTGGGGTGCGCTTGAGGGCCATGAAGAAAGCGTTATATGCGATGTGGGCGGCGGTGAGCCCGGTTTAAGGCTTTTGGGCAGATTAAAAGAAATAGCCGACAAAAGAAGATCATCGGTATATTTTGTGCTTAATCCGTTTAGGCCCGACTACGTTGATGTAAAGCATATTGAGGCCGAATTTAGGCACACTTGCGAGCTTTGCAAACTTGATGTGACAGAAATAATTGCGAACCCGAATTTGTCAGATCACACAACGGCGGCAGATTTTGAGCGGGGTTTAGATATTGTTCGTGATTTATCCGAAATAACAAAGATACCGATCGGATTCTGCGTGGCGCCCGAAAAGGCGGCGAAAGAGCTGGGAGTGAGCGTCGGCGCCCTTCCCGGCTTCACTGAATATAAGGGGCTGAAAATGTTTGTCATAGAACGCTACTGGAGCGTTCCTTGGCATTTCGGAACAGTATCGGCGTAACTAAAACTAATTTTATTGAAAAATGTTTTGGTACGTTGTATCTTGATTAGATGTTGGCGGGCAAATATTTTAAAATGTGCGCCAAACCATAACTGGAGGGAAGACAATATGTCTAAATGGGTTATAAATGAAAGTCTTTGCAAGGGCTGCGGCATATGTATCGAACGTTGTCCTATGAAGATCCTCGCTTTTGCTGAGCACCTGACTCCCAAGGGAGTTCACCCGTCTTCAATGACCGATGAATCAAAGTGCACCAGCTGTGCCATTTGTGCAAAAAGCTGTCCTGATGTAGCTATACAGATTTACAAAGAAGAAAAATAAAAGGAGTTAATAATGGCTAAGGTATTGATGAAAGGCAACGAAGCGTTAGGCGAAGCCGCTATTCTCGCAGGTTGCAGATACTATTTCGGTTATCCCATTACTCCGCAGTCTGAATTGCCGGCCTACTTGGCAAAACGTTTGCCTCAGGTAGACGGCGTTTTTGTTCAGGCCGAAAGCGAAGTTTCAGCGATAAATATGGTTTATGGTGCTGCCAGTGCGGGTGCCCGTGTAATGACTTCGAGTTCCAGCCCCGGAATCAGCCTTAAACAAGAAGGCATTTCTTATATTGCCGGCGCTGAATTGCCATGTTTGATTGTTAACGTAATGCGCGGCGGCCCCGGTTTGGGCAATATCAACCCGTCACAGTCTGACTATTGGCAGGCTACACGCGGCGGCGGACACGGTGATTACCGCACTTTGGTAATGGCACCGAACAGTGTTCAGGAAATGGCAGATTTCACTTTGGCCGCTTTTGAATACGCAGACCGCTTTAGAAACCCTGTTTTGATGCTTTCTGACGGCGTATTGGGCCAGATGATGGAACCGGTTGTTATGCCCGCTCCCAAAGATTACGATATGGACTCTAAAAAGTGGTCACTTGGCTACACCGGAAAAGATAAAACCGCGAGAAACCTTTGCACATCAATTTTCATGGGCCAGGAAGAACTCGAAGAACATAACTGGAGCCTTTACCAAAAGTATCAGGTTATTACCGACTTCTTTAAAGCCAACAAAGACTTGGCCGTTGAAGAATATCTTTGTGACGATGCCGAAGTTGTTTTAGTCGGTTACGGCATCATTTCAAGAATTCTTAAGACCGTTGTTGAAAAATGCAGAAAACGCGGAATTAAAGCGGGTTTGGTCAGACCTAAAGTTTTATGGCCTTTCCCGAGCGATGTTTTTGCAAAATTAGCGGATAAAGCCTCTAAGTTTTTGGTAGTCGAAATGTCCTACGGACAAATGGTAGAAGACGTTAAATTGGCCGTAGAGGGCAAAAAACCGGTTTACTTCTTTGGCAGAACCGGCGGCGCTGTTCCTTCCGACTTCGAAATACTTAACGAAGTGGACAAAATCGTCAGACCGGACTGAAAGGAGTCAGGAATAAATTATGAAACAGGTATTTGGTAAAACAAACGTTTTAAGTGCTAACCCGACCCACTACTGCCCCGGTTGTGACCATGGCGTAGTTCATCGTCTTATAGCCGAATCTCTTGAAGAACTCGAAGTTGCCGATCGTTCAATCGGTGTTGCACCGGTAGGCTGCTCTGTTTTTGCTTACGATTATTTCAATATAGATTTTAACCAGGCTGCTCATGGTCGTGCACCCGCTGTTGCCACAGGCATCAAGCGCACTCGCCCCGACAGCATTGTATTCACTTATCAGGGCGACGGCGACTTGGCTGCCATTGGTACTGCCGAAATCATTCACGCTGCCAACAGAGGTGAAAACATAACCGTTGTGTTCATTAATAACGGTATTTATGGAATGACAGGCGGCCAAATGGCCCCCACAACTTTGGTAGGCATGAAAACGCAAACCAGCCCTTACGGCAGAGATGCGGCAACCATGGGAAGCCCGATAAGAGTCAGCGAAATTATTGCCACTCTCGAAAGCCCTGCTTACGTAACTCGTGTTACCGTGAATAACATTGCTAACCAAATTAAAACCAAAAAAGCTATTAAAAATGCTTTCACTCTACAAAAAGAAAAAAAAGGTTTTAGTTTTGTTGAAATAGTTTGCATTTGTCCGACAAACTGGGGCAAAAAACCGACCGATGCTCATAAATGGCTCACCGAAAACATGCTTCCGGTGTTCCCTCTCGGCACGTTCAAAGACATACATGGCATTGAAAAAGCCTGATACCGAATAACAAGGAGCAAAGAATATGTCATCTACAGTTGAAAGAATTATTCTGGCAGGCTTTGGCGGTCAGGGAATACTTTTTCTTGGTAAGGTTATAGCAGAAACGGGCATGAATTCTGACAAACACGTTTCCTGGATACCCTCATACGGCCCTGAAATGCGCGGCGGAACTGCTAACTGCTCGGTAATTATTTCTGAACACGAAATTGCATCGCCCATGGTAACGGTGCCTGACGTGGTTATAGCCATGAATACGCCCTCTGTAAGCAAATTCAATCAAAAGATTAAAGCCGGCGGAATGTTAATGTACAATTCGTCTTTAATTGAACGACAAGAATTTCGCGATGATATCAGATTGGTTGAAATTCCCGCAAATGAGATCGCCGAAGAACTCGGAGACCAAAAAGTTGCAAGTTTGGTTATGGCAGGCGCTTACATAAAATTCAGCAAGCTCATAACCTTAGACGATATTTTGAAAACCCTGCCTTTAATGCTTAAAGGCAAAAAACAAGAAATGCTTGATCTCAACATAGTAGCCTTAAAGAAAGGATATGACTACGTTGAGGAAAAAAAATACATGTTCGGCCGCTACGTCCACTCGGTGTTTAAAGGAATCTAAACAGTAACGGCCGAACAAGCGTATTTTTTAACTGAGTGACCGGCAGGGGTGTGGTATCCAACCGTATCCCTGCCTTTTACACTAAAAACAAGGAGACTTCATTTGTCAGCTAATGTTCCCGAGATTTTAAAACTTGTAATTCAGACCCTAAAAGACAAAAAAGTAGAAGATTTGATCGTGCTTGATGTGAAAAAGCTGGTTTCTTACACCGATTATTTTATCATCGGAACAGGCAACAGCTCGACCCATGTTCAGACCATGTCAGACGCGGTTGCGGATCTTGTAAAAATACCCGGCGGAAAAACCACAAAGCCCGAAGCGGATCAAGGTTCGAGCTGGATATTGTACGACGGCGATTTTTTTGTTCTGAACCTTTTCCAAAAGGATTCACGCAAACGCTACGCTTTGGAAGACCTTTGGCATGACGCCAAGCAGGTTAGTGTCGAATAATATCGATTTAGGAGAAAAAAGTGGTACCTCATGCACGAATAATTGAACCTGAACTGTCGGGGACGCTCGAAAAGGAGAACAGACACCGCATTGAGCGCGTTTTAAGATTGCGTGAGGGCGATAAGTTTGTAATAACCGACGGTAACGGCCACGAAGCGACAGCTGTACTCAAAAAAAACGGCGAATACGAAGGTGATAAATGGGAATCTCCCAATCGCGAGCCGGTGCTTGAAGTTACTCTTTTCGCGGCAGTTTCAAAAGGCGACCGATTAGAGTGGCTCATCGAAAAAGCTGTTGAAATGGGTGTCAGGCGCATTGTGCCTCTGATTTGCGAGCGATGCGTAGTTAAATTTGCCGGTAACAACAAGACAGAGAGGTGGCAAAAAATAGCTGCTACAGCCATGCTTCAGTGCGGCGGCTGTGTTTTGCCAAAAATAGAATCGCCTGTTAAAGTTTCTGAATTAGGGGCTGTCTTTGGCAAGCTTAACGATGATATTTTACCGATTTTGCTGCATGAAGAAAACCTTGAAATAAGTTTAAAGACTCTGCCTGAAACGAGTGCGAGACATAAGAGTGTCTGGCTGGCTTCGGGGCCTGAGGGCGGCTTTTCGGAAAATGAGGTTAATCTATTTATAAAAATGGGTTGGAACACTGTTTGGCTGGGCAAACGTCTGTTTAAAACAGATACGGCACCGACGGTTGCTCTGTCTGTGATCCTTTCTCCTCATTGGTTTTAATTAAAGTTTGAGTTTACGCAATAATTTTGATATCATGCACACTATGACAGAGCAAAAAGCATATAAAGTACTCATACCGTACAGTGAATCGGCTACCCCGCGCAAATCTTTTAAAGTAGAATATGAGGTGGAAGCACCCGATAATGCTTGTGCTCTCAGAAAAGCAGAAAACCTTTTTAATTCATATTCCGAATCAAACAGCGCCTCATGGGTCAGAACCATAAACAGAGGCGGAGTCCGTGTTTGGCGGCTTAGTGAGGGGTTGCCGAAAAACCCGCAAGAAATTGACGAGCTATGTGAAAGGCTTGTTAAAACCGATGACGAAAAGAGCATCTCAGAAATGCTCAAAACTTTGGCACAGCTCGAAGATGCGTTTACCACTTCCTTTATACTTGCACGAACGAAACATGCAAATATGAAGATTGCGGCGGAGGCAATCGAAGCCATCGAAAAAATCGGCGACCCAACGAGTTTGTTAGCAGTCAAAAATCTCTATAAAGACGGAACACCTATTGAACTGAAAATTCGCATAATCACTGCCATAAGTCGAATTGCGTTGCCCGAAGACGATATTTTGGACTTTATGTCAGAAGCGCTTGGCGATGAAAGCCCTGAAGTTAGAAGAGCAGCTGAGGAGGCTTTTAACATACTTGAGGGGCGTGCGTTGGCTTCGGGCTGGGTTGATTGGCTTAAGGCGCGTCAAAAACGAATGTTTAATAATAAAACAAGTGTTTAAAATTTGAATGTTATGTGTTAAGATTTTGAACCAAATAAATTTTAGTGAAATAATTAACGGACAGGCAATAAATATATGAAACAAAAACCTCAAAATTCAATGAAAACGGTGGCGCTCTATGTGTTTTTTCTCATATTGCTGCTAACTACTTTTTCTAATTTTTCGCCGCGCAATCGCGATGAAAACATGAAGTATTCGACTTTTGTCGAAACTTTGCGGAACAAGATTGACGGGCAGAAGATTACAAGCATTAAGATCGGCGAACGCGAAGTTACCGGCAACATGGAAAAAGAAGTTCCGTTCGATTCAAATAAAACTATAAGAACGCCTTTTAAAGTTGTTATACCCAATGATCCGGGGCTTATGGAAATCATTCGCGATAGCGGCGTGGTAGTAGAAGTTGAACCGCCCGAACAAATGTCGTGGTGGCTTAATTTGTTAATTAATTGGTTCCCGTTCATATTGCTGATCGGCGCGTGGCTGTATATTCTGCAAAAGATGCAGGGCGGCGGTGCGCGGGCAATGAGCTTTGGTAAAAGCAGGGCAAAAGTGGTTGACCCGACCGATAAGCGCATTCTTTTCAAAGATGTTGCGGGTGTGAACGAAGCTAAAGAAGACCTTGTCGAAATCGTTGATTTTTTGCGCGAACCTCGTAAATTCACAGACTTAGGGGCAAAGATTCCTAGGGGCGTGTTGCTCTTTGGGCCTCCGGGCACAGGTAAAACACTGCTTGCGAGGGCTGTTGCAGGCGAAGCAAACGTTGCATTTTTTAATATAAGCGGTTCTGAATTCGTAGAAATGTTTGTGGGGGTTGGTGCTTCACGCGTCAGAGACCTCTTTGAACAGGCACGAAAAAACTATCCTTGCATTATATTCATGGACGAAATAGACGCGGTGGGCAGACATCGCGGGGCAGGTCTGGGCGGCGGACACGACGAAAGAGAACAAACTCTTAACCAACTGCTTGTTGAAATGGACGGTTTTGACAACACAAAAGGGATTATTCTGATTGCCGCAACAAACAGGCCTGACGTATTAGACCCGGCATTGCTAAGACCGGGCAGATTTGACCGACGTGTTGTGGTAGATCAGCCCGATATTAAGGGTCGCGAAGAGATATTGCAGATTCACGCAAGAGAAAAACCAATCGGCGATGACGTTGATTTGGCTGTTATAGCGCGCAGAACTCCGGGTTTTGTGGGTGCCGACATTGCAAACTTAACTAACGAAGCGGCTATTTTGGCAGCAAGAAGCGGAAGAAAAGTAATAACAATGGGCGACTTCGAAAGCTCTATAGATAAAGTTATAGCCGGTTCTGAAAGGAAAAGCAGGATTATTTCCGATAAAGAAAAAACCAATACTGCTTATCACGAAATGGGTCATGCTATTGTTGCTGCTAAACTACCCGATACTGACCCGGTTCATAAAATTACTATTATTCCCAGAGGAATGGCTCTTGGCTTAACCATGCAGCTTCCTCTCGAGGACAGACTTTCGGTTTCTAAATCGCATCTTAAACATCAAATCAGTATTTTGTTGGCGGGTCGTGTGGCAGAAAGCATAATATTCGGAGAAATAACTTCGGGCGCTTCAAACGATATTGAACGGGCAACAAAAATAGCGCGAAAAATGGTTTGTGAGCTTGGAATGAGCGATAATATAGGGCCTTTGCATCTTGCCGAAAGCGGACAACAGATATTCTTGGGTCGTGATTTCAGTGCCAGAAACGACATTTCAGAAGATACCGCAAGAAGAATCGATGCCGAGATTAAGTCGTTCATCGACTGGGGTTATCAGAAGGCTACCGAAATTTTGACCGAACACAAAGATATGCTTGTTAAGTGTTCAAAAGAATTGTTAGAGCGTGAAACCATATGCGGCGAAGAGTTCGCGGCACTTTTGAGGGGCGAAGACTTGCCTCCGATGCCTCCCAAAATTAAAGTCGGCAAAAGCGAGCCTAAAAACGAAGAACCCAAAGATGGTTTGGCTGAGGATTTGGCGGCTCTTGAACAAGAGTTCGACAAACCGATAGTAACAGAAGGTTAAGTTATCTTGTTTAAGTTTTTATTCATAATGGGCACGCGCCCCGAAATCATTAAAATGGCTCCTGTCATTATTCAGGCGCGCAAAGAGGGCAACATAAAGGCCGAGATATTGCATACCGGCCAGCACAGAACGTTAGCCGAAGAAATGTTTAAACATTTTGAGCTGACTCCCGATTATGATTTGGCGGTAATGCAAGAAAATCAAAGTCTTTTTGAGTTGACCGCAAGAATAACAAACGGCATCGGCGAGGTTTTAGAAAAGAACAGCGATTACGATATGATTTTTGTGCAGGGCGACACAACAAGTGCATTTTTGGGTGCATTATGCGGGTTTTATAAGAAAATACCGGTGGCGCACATAGAAGCGGGATTACGAACAAAAGATAAATATAGCCCGTTTCCCGAAGAAATAAACAGAAGACTTGTTACGCCGATTGCCTCTTTGCATTTCGCGCCGACGAAACGAGCCGCCGAAATGCTTTTAGCAGAGGGAATAGAAGAAAAATATATCAAGATAACGGGTAACACCGTTATAGACGCGCTTTTACAAAGCGTAGAAAAAGATTATGACCTGCTGCCGGGCGTTGAACGAATACTCGAAATGCCGGGCAGGCTTATTTTGGTTACCACTCATCGGCGCGAAAACTTTGGTGAACCTCACAGGCAGATTTTTCAGGCGTTATTGGATATATCAAAAAAATACGAAGATGTAAAAATATTGCTGCCACTTCATTTAAACCCGAACGTAAGAAATGAAGCGAAACTTATTCTTGACGACAAACCGCGTATTTTGCTTACAGAGCCGTTAAGCTATCGAAATTTTATTACGGCGATGAAATACAGCACAATAATTATGTCAGATTCGGGCGGAGTGCAAGAAGAAGCTCCCTCGCTGCATAAGCCGGTTTTGGTTTTGCGAGATTCGACCGAACGTCCCGAAGGGGTTGAAACGGGTGCTCTGAAAATCGTGGGGACTTGCCGAAAGACTATCGTTGAAGAAACAAGCCGGCTGTTAGACGATGCCGAAGCTTACAAAATAATGGCCGAAGCTCCGAATCCTTATGGTGACGGAAAGTCTTCGCAGCGCATAGTTGAAGAAGCCTGCAAATACTTGCGGGGCCTTAATTAAGAGGTTTTTAGCGGCTCGAAGTGTTTTTTAAAGCTTGAGTGTGTTATCACATCTTCTTGTGTGTCGTTGCCAAGTATAGATTCGAAAGATGTGTAGGCCGATTCGATATCGTTTATTTTAATGGTTTTGTCTTCGATTTCGAATAAAACGCGCCAGCTTTTAAAGCGCAGCAAATACCCTGTTTCGGTTTTAGAAAACTTGTTTCTTGTTTTGTCGAAAGGGTTATGTCTTAATTGAGCTTCAATGACGCCAAAAAGGTCTGTGCCATGATTAAAAAGGTAATCGGCCTTTGATTTGGCGGTTTTCGAATAAGTCACCTCGAATATTTGTTTGACCACATTTTCAAGCCAGCCTCGGCGGGCATCAGGAAAGCTGTCGTATTCGGGGATATAGGGTTTCAGGTCTAATATGGGCGTATCGTTGAGGAGATCAGAGTTTTTAACGTATATTTTATTGTTTTCGATGCGTTCGAGTTTTACGCAGCTTAACCCTATTGGGTTTGGGCGATATGGGGAGCGGGTGGCGAAAACGCCCTTTTTGCCTTTTTCATCGTTGTGCGGCGGGTTCGTAAGGGGTTTCCAGTTCGAGTTTCGGTGAAACAAATATATGATCCAAATGTAGTCAAATCCGTTTAAGTCTTTTAGCCCCTGTTCGTAGTTATACCCTTTAATTAGCTCAATGACGCCTTCTGAGTTGCTCAAAACGCCCTGTGCCGGTTGTTGAGTATGAAAAGACCTGCTGCATTTCAAATAGCCGATTGGCTGAAACTCAAGCATTAGAATTTCTCGCGTTTGAGCCTGTTTATAAATCTGTCCCAAGCATCAAACCAATCTTCGGGTAGCATGAGGTGTTCTGAATTAGTGTATTCAAAGTATTCCAGGTTATTGGGTTTAGTTTTATAGATACGACGCAGTTTTTCGTAAAAATTACGGGAGCCTAACGCGTTGACTATGTGGTCTTTCGTTGCATTTACCATAAAAAGCGAGGCCGGAAAAACTTCGTCGAGATGGTCTGCCGGGCCGCTTATTTCGGGAATGCTCGGCGACAAAGTGCTGTATCTTCCGGCTCTGAAGTCGGGATTTCCCAAAAAGGGCGCGAACAAATCAGGCTTGTGCTCTGCTCTGAGAAGTGCAAACGTTGTGTATGCGCCCATTGATATGCCGATAACGCAGACTTTTTTGCCTAGGTCTTTAAAATGCTTTACAATGACAGAAATTTCTTGGGCTTGCTGAAACACGCACGAAAGCATCATTTGCTGTTGTTCTCTGCGATCGAGTTTTCTTAAAACTTCGAGCCATCCGTCTTCGCGCGACCCGTGGTGGGGAGCGTCAAATGCTACCGAAAAGAAACCTTCCGAGTTGAGTCTTGTTATTTCTGTGATATGCACTTCTTTGGAAACCGCCAAACCGTGCAAGACAATCACGACCGAATCTGAGCGGGTATCGCCTGCTTGTAAAGCCTGTAGTGCTGTGTTTTCGTCTAAAAAATATGTTTCGTTATACATTATAATTGTTTTACCGTTATTTGCTTAAGATTTGGTACATTATATCCTATTGGGACAAATTGTGCTACAATGCGATTGATCTAAATTTTCGAAAGCAAACTCAATAAATAAGCAAAGTATGAAAGAAAACAACAAAACAAAAACTCATCAAACTAAGGCCGACAACCCGAGAGTGTTGGGTATAGCGGTTCAAAGGCCCGAACAAACAGACAGCGAAACCGAATATTCTTTGTCTGAGCTGAAAGAATTATGCAAAACCCTTGGGGCCGATATGGTCGGCAGCATTGTGCAGAAGCGCGAGTCCGCTTCTCGGCAAACATATTTCGGAACGGGCAAAATGGAAGAGGTCAAAATAGCGGCGAAAAATGAAAACGTTGAGTTTATTGTTTCGGACGATGAGCTGACCGCACTTCAGATTAAGAACATAGAATCAGCGACAGGGCTGAAAGTAAAAGACCGCACTTCAATCATTTTGGATATTTTTGCGTCGCATGCTTCAACAAAAGAAGGTAAGTTGCAAGTAGAGCTTGCCATGCATCAATATCAAATGCCAAGGTTGATGCGAATGTGGACACATCTAGAGCGGCAGCGCGGCGGAATAGGGTTAAAAGGGCCGGGCGAAACCCAGCTTGAGACAGACAAGCGTATTTTAACCACAAAAATAAAAAAACTGAACGAGGAACTTGATAAAATTGCAAAATCTCGGCAGCAACAGGGTAAAAAGCGAATAGACCGGTTTGCGCCGTTGTTTTCGTTGGTGGGTTACACAAATGCCGGTAAATCGACGCTTTTAAATGCAATATCAGGCAGCGACGTCAAAATGTACGACGGGCTTTTTACCACATTAGACCCAACGGCACGAAGAATAGAGCTTTCTGAGGGTTATTGGTGCATCGTTTCCGATACGGTAGGTTTCATCAGAAAGTTGCCTCACAGCTTGGTAAAAGCTTTTCACGCCACTCTTGAGAGTATTGTGCAATCTGAAGTTTTGCTTATTGTCTGCGATGTCTCAGATCCTTCTTTCAAGGAGCAGCTAAGAGCTGTAGATAAAGTCTTGACACAGATAAAAGCGAATCAGCACGAAAAAATATACGTTTTCAATAAAATTGATAAGGGCACCGCAGTCTCTAAAGAGTTGCTTGAAGCAACATACCCGGGTTGCGTATTTATTTCTGCCCTTGAAAAAACCAATATTGATGCCTTGTTAGGTAAAATCGCCGACATTATGCGACGAAACAGGGTTTTTGTAAATATTAAATTACCTACAAACTCGCCTCTCATCGGAGAAATAATGTCGCTGGGCAAAGACATCAAACAAACATGGGAAGAAGGACATGTAGAGATTTCCGCAGAACTGCCTAAGAATTACGTAAATATGCTTAAGTGCTCTTGACTTAATATATCAATGTTATAGAATAGCAGTATGGAAGAAAAACAAAACGAACAATCAAAAATAGAAAAGTGGCTGTATGGTGCAGTAGATGCCATGTTCTGGGTTATAGACGAAACTGCCCGATGGTGGGAAATCGGAAGAATCCTGGTTAAAGTTAAAAACTTGAGACGCAGTCAATACAATCTTGTTAAAAGGCTTTCTGCGTCAAATTGTTCGCCGGAAGAATCAGAAAATTTGCAGGCAGAAATTAAAAATTTAAATGATTTGCTTAATTCCTTTTACGCGAAAGAAGAATTTTTGCGAAGCAAATGTTTTTCGTATTTGCCTCAAGTTGTGTTTATACTTTTTGCGGTTGCTTTTTTATATGGAATTCTTAATATTCATCCCGCAAACAGTTATTTACCTCACAAAGCTGAAGATGCAGCCAAATTTGGCGGTCAAATCAGCCGTGTGAGAGACTTGCCTTTTATGGGACACTCGGTAATTACCTCTGCAAAATGGTTTAACAACAATCTTTATGTGGGCGGAGACGGCGGCTTGACGGTTATCGACACTACAACAGCCATCGCTACCCGCACAACAGAACTGCCGAACGATTTTTTTGTAAGAGACCTCGAAATAGAGTCTGATAAAATGTTTATAGCGGGTTTTTCGGGTATATATGTCTTAGAAAACACCATTTTGCGCAACTTTTATCCGAACGGCGAGCTGCCCGAAAAGCTAATTAATTCTATCGCAGTGGGCGGCGGAAACAATCTTTTAATCGGCACGGTCGGGCGCGGTCTTTTAAGGGGCACTGCCACAAAAGTGGTTTATTCGCATGGCACCCAAAAGCGCACTGTAAAAGATTTTGGCAGGCAAGGCAACGAGCTTTGGCTCATGTGCGAAGATGAAATTCTGACCGGAAGAGGCGATTCTTTCAAGCCTCTGAATCTGCAAATCTTGGCCGGTCGAAAACTGTTGTGCATGGAAACTACCGAAAAGGTCGTTTACGTCGGAACAGATCAAGGGGTTGTGGCGGGTTATCGAAATGCCAGAAATCAAGTTTGGACAATCCTTTCGGCAGGTAAACCCGGTCACATTAACGATATCGTTGTTTCGGGCGATATTCTTTTTGTGGGTTCAGACGAAGGTGTTTTCAGATTTTCTAAGGGAAGAATGGATCGCTTGTCTGCGGTTCCATGCAATTCGTTAGCGGTATGCGATACTTTTTTGGCGGCTGTAAATAAAAATTCTATTATGCTTTTTGAGTTTAGCCCTGCTCCGGGTGAACTACCTTCATATATGGCTCCCATACCTGAAATCGGTACTTATACTCCAATTTTGCCAATTATGCCGCAATTACCGCAAACACGACTGCAATATGGCAGATTGCCTGATTTTGGTCTTTTAGAAAGCGACAACAAAACACCGTTAGTGCAGTCCGCTTTAGCAAGTGATACCCCTGATACTGAAGAAAAAACAGTTAAACCCTTTGTAAAGCTTCCGGCAGAACTCCAAAAGCCGCTGTTTACAAACATCGTCGAAACAGACAAGCATTATCTGCTTGCAACCGAAAACAGAGGCATTTGGGCTTATTCAGACGACAAATGGCTTTCTGTCTCAGGGGTCGAAAAACCCGGGATCTCTGCTTTAGCAAAGAATAGCAGCAAAGAATACGCCTATGGTGACGGTGCAGGAGTGTTTGAAATCAATGGTTTGACCGCTCACAAAATTATAGATGAAAACGAAACCAAAAACATTTTGAGCATTTATGCAGAAGCAGACGGCACATTGTTTTTGCTTTTTAACAACGGTCTGATTAAAAAATATAACAATGGCAGATTAACGGATTTTTCCAACATACCTAAGGAATTAGCGGATCAATACAGTTACATTTGCAAAATCGCCGACAAATATTTGGTTGTGACAGATATGGGAATCCTTACATATTCTCAGGGTAAAGCTTGGAATCTTATGTATTTTAAAGGCAGCACCGAAAATGCAAAAGTTGCATCAAGTGTTCAGGGAAACAGCTCAAATTTGTATACGGCATTGAGTGACGGAAGAATATTCGAATATAAGAACGAAAAGCTGGAATTTCTGGGGGTTATAACAGACCAACCGGTTGCAATGAATTTTTCTGCTCTTTTGTGGGTTGCGGGCAAAGAAGGTTTGTTTTTTCTGGAAAACAACGGATTTGTGCAAACGCCTTTGCGCACCGAAGACAAGATAATCGGGGCTTTTCCGACAAAGAACAATACTTCTATACTTGTGTTCACGGGTTCCGGCGTAAAAATTCTTTCTGATAGGTAAATATTACGGTTTACATGAAAGAATGCCGATATTTAAGTACAGATAACTTATTGGATATAATAATATGTCAAAAGAATACCTTCCGGTTTTTGCCGAGGAAATTTTTATCGTAAACCTATATGGAACAGACGAAGAACTTGATGAATTTAATTTACTCATCGAAGCTCCTCAGGTTGAGAAAAATTTAATTTCCATGGCTTTGCTGATAGAAGAGATTAAACGCAGAAATTTGCTGAAAATCACGTGGCAATGTTGTTGGCGATGCAGATATTATAAGAGCTGCAAAATAAATTGGTATAGAGGGGAACGAAACATTCAGGCGCGTAATTGTTGCACTTATTGCCAAAATTTTTGGGAGTGCCATAAAAAATATACAGAAGAAAACCGAGATTTCGACCCGGAAGAAGGCTTAGCACTGTGCAGAAAAAGAACCAACACTTTAGACATTTAAAACACGTAAACCTTTTATTGGCAGCATTTTTTATATTGTTTTCAACTGCGGCTGCGCAATGTGCCGGACTCTCGTATCAGGGGCCGACCGGGTTTATCATGACGCCCTCTCATTTAACTGTTCCCGAAAAACAAGTAGATATGGCTATTCACACAAGAATGTATAACGTTTCGAAAGACTCGAAAGATGGAATGCTGACTTCGATGGCACTCACTTTTTCACCTTTCAGAAATGCCGAATTCGGGCTGCAGAAAACAATTGATTCAGAAGCAAATGCCCACGACCCTGACCCGACTGTTAATTTTAAAATCCTTTTGCCTCCCATCGGCGAGGGAGAATTTTCTCAGATCGCTTTTGGCGGCGTATTTGATGCAAACCCCAACAACTATCACACCCTTTATTTGTCTGTGGGCGGGTTGGGTGTCGGCTGGAACTTCGGCGGAAACCCCGGCGGAATGGCTAATTACGGAAAATTTAAAAAGAGTTCCGACAAGCCGGAATCTGTAATGTTGCTGATAGGCGCCGAGCTACCCGAAAGAGTTGCAGGCGAAAGGGGCTACAAAAGCCGTTACTATCTCGATTATAACGGCGACGTTTTTTCGTTAGGATGGCGTTACAGCTCTCATAGAGGTTTTTGGGCCGAGGCTGCTGTTCAGAGCAAAACTTCTTATGATGATTTTTACGACTATAAGCCCTTTATATTAGGTCTGGGCGCAAACTTCTGATTTCTTATATATAAAACAAACGCCAGGCAATAATGTAAAGAATTATGGCACCTACTGTTTCGACGCGCTTTCCAAAGCGACAAGACATTTTTTTGCCTAATTTAAGGCCCGTGTAAGTCATTAGTGAAGCCATAATGCCGATAATAACCGAAATGAAGAACGGCTCCATTTTTGAAATACCCATGCCAAAACCCACGCCGAGAGCATCGATGCTGGTCGCGATTGACAGACCCAGTAATGCTAACCCTTTTGTTTGATCTTTACGACATACTTCGCCGGCATCACATTCGGTTTTTAAACTTTCTATGAGCATATTTGTTGCAATGATGGCCATTAAACCGCATGCCAGCCAATGATCATAATTTTTTACAACTTCGTAGACGGATTTACCGATAAACCAGCCTAAAATTGGCATTATAAACTGAAAAAGCCCAAAACTGAACCAAACTCTTATGCGACCTTTTTTGTCGGGGTTGCAGGTGCCTAAGGCCATTCCAACAGCAAACGCGTCGCATCCTAAGGCGAAACCGGCTCCGATTCCGAATATTGTCTTTGCTAACATAAAACTACCCTTTTTAGGGCAAATTTTAGCATAAAGCTGCCAAAAACAACACACAAAAATGTCGTAGTTTAACTGGATAACTTTGTATGTTTGTGATATTATCAACTCTGTTAAAACACTTTAACTAAAACAAACGAAGTCGAGGGCGAAATGGTTAAAAATCCTTTGTTGCAAAAATGGGAAGACAAGCTTCAGGGAATTTTTGACAAAATTGATCATCGTCTTGAAGAAAAATACGGTGATTTGTTTCCGCTGTCGCCAAACCGACCTGCACGCGGAAAAGGCGTAACGCCTGATGCCGACGGGTTATTCGACTTAGGAGTGTCATTCAGTGTCGGTCTAATTTCAAAACTTGGTCCCGGCTATGTTTTCAGAGTGAAGCTGGCAACACCGGCGAAGGTGCCTGAGCAGTTTACCGAGAAAGTCGAAGATGAAGTTGTTGAAATGCTTACCGACGAGTTGCCAAAAGAGTTTCCCGGCAAAGATTTAAAAGTATCAAGAGATGGTAAGGTTTATAAAATACACGGTGACCTTGACCTTAACTAATAGCCCTGAACAAGGGAAGGAATAATTGAATTGGGGCGGGACCGAAAAAGTCTCGCTCCTTTTTTCAAAAAAACAAAGCTTTGAAGTGAACGGAGAAAAACATGGGAAACAGCGTTAACAGAGATAGTTTGTTATCTTGGATATTGGTGACTTTCGGAACGGTATTGAGTGCTGTCGGTTATGTTATTTTCATTCTTCCGTTGCATCTTTTTGAGGGCGGTGTTACCGGTTTAGGTATAATTGCGGCAAAGTTTTTAGGTAAAGTATTTGCTGACGGCAAAATGCTTCCTATAACCGGTACAGTTTCGTGGGCTCTTACTATTTTAATTTTTGCAGTAGCGGTAAAAATCTTAGGGCGTTCATTTGGGGCCAAATCTGTTTATGCGACCACTCTTTTATATTTTTTAATGGATGGTTTACTGTGGTTTTTGCAGAAAAACGGTTATGACGCAAAAATATTCGAGCTTTTTTCGGGTGATTTGCTTGTTGCGGCAATTTATGGGGCTTTATCAATCGGAATCGGGATGGCTATTGTTTTTAATGAAGGTGCAGCAACGGGCGGCGGTGATGCCTTTTGCCAAATAATAAGAAAAAAGTTTCATATTCAGATCGGCAAAACTATGCTTGTTACCGATTCTATTGTTTTGTTTATCGGTTTTTTTACTTTTGACGACCCGATGGCGGGTTTTAAAACTATGATGTATTCGTTTATATACATATTTATCTGCACTCAAGTGCTCGACACTGTTTTAAACGGTTTTAAGGCCAACCAGCTTGTTGTTATAAACACAGGCAAGCCTGACGAGCTCAAAGAAGCAATCTTAGAGTATATTCCCACCGGAGTTACCGAATACACAGCGGTGGGCGGTTTTAGCCACAAAGAACGAACAATTCTTGAGACCGTTATCTCAAAAAAACGCGCTCCCGAGCTTAAGCGAATAATCAGCGACTTCGACCCCGACGCTTTTGTAATAATTCAAAACACCGCTCAAGTTTATGGCCCGGGCTTTGATGAACTGCCCAAGGCGCCTGCAAAAAAATAGATTTATATGTTTTGAGGCGCTAAAACATCGAACACAGGCACATTAACTCGCTTTTGCATTTCTGTGAGCAGTTCTTGGGCGTTTAAAACAAACCCTTTCGGCGAAAACGGGTTTACGGTCACCGCAATGAGATTTAGGCTCTTTAAGGTTTTAAGAACAGCGTTTCTTCTTTTTAATTCAGCATATTGAGCAGGGGAAATTAAAAACCTTGTGCCATCTAATGCCGCGATTGTGAGGGTATCGAGGTTTTTTACTTTATTTAAAAACCGATTTATAAATAGGTTTGAGACAACACCCGAAAAAAACGCGGTACTTTTTTTGTCAGTTTTGCTATTGATGACATGAGAGGCTAAAAAGTCTGCAGAAAGCTCGTCAAGGGCATTAAACGAATTTATTATATTGTAGTTTTCATCGTATATAATGCAATCATTTGCTTCAGTTATTTCAGTTTCGCTTTTTACGCTGATTTTACAGCAATCCAAAACAGGTAAATTTAAGAGTTCGACAAAATGTGCCGTTTCAGATACGATTCCTGAAATATCGTGAGAAAATGATGCTCCCGAAGCCAGAATACAAGCATCCGACAACGTCATGGCAGCGGTTGATTTTCTTTGCGCGGCTCCGTCGATAAAGATTTTTTCGGCCTTATATTCGTAAAAAAGCTTTATCACTTTTGCCATTTCTTTTGTTGCGGATGGCCCCGCTAAGCGTGCGTAACCGTCGCTCAGGGCCCTTAACATAATAACTTCGCCTAACGGAGTATAAAGCCCGGTAAAACATAAAAGCTCACGAGTAAAATCACATTTTGACAAAAGCCCCGCTGCCGTTGCCACGAGGGTTCCGGCAGAAACATACACCGACGGTTTGGGTGTTTGAGTTACTAAGTCTGTGTCTTCGCCGTCGTAGCCGATCGAAGTTACAGCCTTGGTATAAGTATGATTTTGTGAGAGCAGGCTTTGCAAAACGGTTGTTTTGCCGCTGTTTTTTTCCAGTCCTATTATTGAAAAACAGTTTAAAGAGGGGTTGTTATAAACTAAGTCGCATAAAGTCATTTTATCATGCAAAGAAGTAATACAGATAATGCGCGAAGACGCCGGCGAAGAAACCGCCGATCGCGTGGGATACCAAAGCTTTAGATGTCAGTTCTCGGTAACCGAGAGCGTCAAGCATGGCGGTATGAGTGCTTAAGAAGCCGCTCCAACACATTCCGATCGCTGTAAACACGGCAATTTCGTTGCCGGTAATAATGCCCTGCGCCTGAAATTTGCCGATAAGGCCAAGAGCTGCGCCTACCGCGCCTAAGCTTGTCATGGGGAAAGCAATAAGTTCGGCGTGTGTAAACCCGAATAAGGGTTTAAAAAGCCACTCGAGCTTTGCTCCTACCCAGGGTAAAAAGGCGACGCCTTCGTAAGGCAACCCTTGGTAGCCGATTGTGGGGTCTTTGGGCCCAAAGGTCAGCATCATTACGGCCGTGGTAATGATCAATACACCCGGAATAATTGCCAAGCCCAAATCTACACCTTGTTTGCCGCCGTCAAGCATTGAATTTAAAAATCTTGTGAAAACACTTCCTTTAGATTTTTCGAGTTTTGGCGGCAAACCCGATTCGTCAAAGACAATTTTTTTTCGTTCGTCTTTAAGGTCGGTATCCTCTTCGATTAATAAGCCTTTAATTCTGCCCTGCATTATTCTTGTTGAAATTACGGCCCCTAATATTGCGCCGCATAACCCTATAAATGCCGCTTTTGTGTAGCCTTTGCCGGCCATAAATGAAATAACGACTAACCCCATTCCAAATGCTGTGCCAAAGTTTGTCAAAGATATAAGCTGGTATTTTTTAAAGTATCTGCTGAAGTTTTTGTCGGAAGCAAGGCTTATAATTGCGGGGTTGTCAGAAAAAAAAGTAAGCAAACCGCCGAGAGCGGCGACTCCGGGAAGGTTAAAAAGAGGTTTCATCAAGGGTCTGAGTAAAATTTCAAAAAGTCTTATAACACCGAATTCTATCAGAATCTTGCCTAAGGCTCCGGCCAAAACGGTTATACCCATTATATAAAACACTGTGTTCATAAGTAAATCATGAGCAGTGCTCATTATAGTGTTCAGCATATGTGATACGCTCATAACATTGGCTATTCCGCCGAATATGACGCTAGCACCGATAATAAACAAAACACCTTCGACCTCTTTGGGCAAACCTTTTTTTTCTGTCTTTGTGACGTTATTCATTTTATTCTCTTTATAGGGAATTATAATCAGCTGTAGAATTCAGCCAGTGCCAATAGCATGCCGTGATTGTCTTTTACGCCGCAAAGTTCGCGTATAGAATGCATTGCCAACATGGGAACACCCACGTCGACAGAAGGAATGCTGACATGACCGGCTGAAATCGGGCCTATGGTCGAGCCTCCCTTTGTGCTTGAGTGGTTAACAAAACATTGGTATTTGACGCCGGCTTTTTCGCACAGTTGTTTAAATACAGCGCTTGTTACAGAGTCTGAGGTATAAGTTCTGTGTCCGCTTTGTTTGATAGTGGGGCCGCCGTTAACAACCGGGCGTGTTGTCGGGTCTTCTTTTTCTTTTATGTTCGGGTGTACTGCGTGAGCCCCGTCGACAGAAATTATGAACGAATTTGCCAGGGTTTTGAAGTAATCGGTTCTTGAATGGTTTAAACTTAAGTTTATTCTTTCGAGAAGGTCTGAAAGAATGGTTGAGCCGGCGCCTTGTCTGCTTGCACTGCCCACTTCTTCGTTGTCAAAACAAGCGGCAATGCAGGTGGCGTTTTTTGATTCCGAATTGATAAGGGCGGTAATGGTAGAAAGAACTGCTTGAAGGTTATCTATGCGGCTTGATGAAATATATTCGAAGTTAGGCCCTATGAGAGCGCCTTTATCAAATTCATACATAAACAAGTCAAAGTCGAGAATGTCTTCGGGTGATACTTCTAAAGCGGCAGCCAGAACGTTTTGAAGGTATCCGTTAGCTTCAAACTTATTGCTCACCTGACCTAAAAACGGCAAGGTGTCGGTTTGTTTGTCGTAAACATAACCGTCATTGATTTTCGTATTGAGATGAACTGCCATATTCGGGATAATGGCAACAGGTCTGTTTATGTTGATAAGCATGTCCAAAGGCTTAAACACATCAGCGCTGCGGCTCGTAACGCGGCCGGCGATTCCTAAGGGGCGGTCTAACCAAGTGCTTAAAATGGGGCCGCCGTATGCTTCTGTGTTTAAACGCAAATAACAGTCTTTGCTTACCCATTCGGGGTTGGGTTTAAGTCTGAAACAGGGTGAATCGGTGTGTGAGGCGGCAATTCTGAAACCGGTTTGAGGCAATGAGCCGGTACCTACGACAAAAGCCATTATGGCTGAGTCATTTCTTGTGACGTAATAACGGCCGTTAGGCTCTAACGACCAATCCGAGGCTTCGTCAAGTTCAATAAACTTTTTGGCGGCCAATATTTTTTTAACGTTATTTACCGCGTGGTAAGAAGTGGGACTGTCGTAGCAAAAATTTATAAGTTCTTTGGCAAATTTTGTCGCGCTGATCATCTGTCTTCAACCTCATCTATTATTTACATTCCAAGGCTAAGTTTACTCTACTTTTAGCACTTTGCAAGCAAAAAAGATAGCACTTAATACAAACCTAAATAATGCCGATAAAAGTCTTAGAAATACAAATATAAACAAACATATAACATTAAAGAGCATTAATAAGGACAAACAAACAGCAATGAGCAATAATCTGTCAGTTCAAAACAACCCTTTGAGAACATTGTCTGATAGCTCTCAAACGCTATTGGATAAGGCAAAACAGGCGGATAGACCGACATTAAATGACTATATAGATCAGGACAAAAAGAAAAAAAGTTCTGCCGTAGATTCATTTACTATGAACAGCGGCTCAACTGCCGAATCTAATTATGGCCAACTCAACGCATTAGAGAAGTATCGCTATATTTTGTCGCAGTCACAAAAAATTGACGTGAACGATGCGATAAATCAACCCGAGAAAACTTTAGAAGAAGCCGAAAAAATTATTGAACGCACTTTAAAGCAAGGGTTGTCAGATGCAGATAAAGCAAATTTACAAAAAGCCCTGCAAGCTAAACAAATAGCTAAGCAAAGGCTGGATATGCTCGGTTAACAAATATTTGTTATATTTCAGTTTTTAGGTTATCATTTATTAACTAAAATTCCATTAAGGATAAGAGCATAAAATGAAAAAAGCTGTAGTAATCGGAACAGGCATGAACCTTCCGAAAAATAAAGTCACAAACCAAGATTTAGAAAAAATTGTAGATACGACCGATGAGTGGATAATAACAAGAACCGGTATAAAGACAAGATACATGGCAGAAGAAGGACTGACTCTGACGGATTTATCTGTTCCCGCTTGTGAACAAGCTCTCAAGAATGCTAATTTAAAGCCCGAAGACATTGATTTAATAATTTATTCCACCTATACACCCGATTATCAGATCCCCTCAAATGCTTGTATTCTGCAACATAAATTGGGTTGTACGAGAGCCGCCGCTTTTGATGTGGAAGCCGCTTGTTCCGGCTATGTTTATGGTTCGACAATAGCTTCTCAATTTATCGCGACCGGAATGTATAAGCATGTTCTTGTAGTCGGCGGCGATTTCACTTCAAGGTTTTTAGATTTCGAAGACAGAAACTCTTGTGTTTTGTTTGGCGACGGCGTAGGCGCAACTATTTTTGGCGCTTCCGAAGATGAAGAAAACGGTGTTTTCGACAACCTTCTCGGAGCAATAGGAAGCGGTGCGGAATACATAATTGTTCCTGTGGGCGGCTCTGCTGTCAGACCCACCGAAGAAATTCTTAAAAAACGCGATCATTACGTAAAAATCAACGGAAAAGAAGTATTTAAGTTCTCGACAAGAATTGTCGGTGAAATTATTGATGAAGTTTTATCAAGAAACAAGATGACCCTTGATGATATCGCTTTGATTATTCCCCATCAGGCAAATATAAGAATTATTGAATCTGCCGCAAAGCATTATAATTGCCCATTAGATAAATTCTATGTGAACATAGATAAATACGGTAATACCGTTGCCGCAACTATCCCGATGGCTTTGCACGAAGCTTTATGCGAAGGTAAAATCAAAAAAGGCGACAATATTTTGTTAATCGGTTTCGGTGCAGGTCTAACTTATGGTTTGACCCTCATAAAATGGGGCAACTACACCAAACCCTTGTATTAAGCGAATACAAAAACACCGAAGCGCATTAAAGCACTTCGGTGTTTTTTTATAGTCTATCTGTTCCAAACATATTTTGTGTATCTTCCTCCACCAAGCTTGATGATTTCTTTTTTCTCAAGCATATCTGTTAATGCTCTTTGAACTGTAATATGGCTGATGTCGGGACATTTTTCCATGATCTCTGATTTTGTAATTTCACCATAAGTTCCTTTTATCAATTCACGGATTCTGCCCGGTTTCGATAACCCGCTGTTAACAAGAATATCTGCCCTGCTAAAGAAATCTCTATATGAGGCCACAATTATGCCAAGCATATATTTTACAAACGGAATATAGTCATTTTCATTTTCTTTCCATTTTTGCGAACTCGCCAGAAGACATTCATAATATGATTCCTTTGTTTTTTCAATCATCTTTTCAATACTGATATATTTACCGACGACATAACCGGATTTATAGAGAAGAAGTAATGTGAGCAATCTGCTCATTCTTCCATTGCCATCTGTAAAAGGATGGATACATAGAAAATCAATGATAAACATGGGAATCAGCAGAAGTGGATTAATCACACCTTCTCCCACCGACTTTTCAAATGCCTCACATAAGTTTTGAATTGATTCAGGTGTTTCCCAAGCCGGAACCGGTTTGAATCTCACAAATTTATTCCCCTCAGAATCTTCTTCCTCAATGGCATTATCAGTGCATTTATATTTGCCGCCGATATCATAGCCTTCAAATTTATAAAGATCTCTGTGAAGCTGCAGAATGATATTGGGTTTAAGCGGAATATGGTCATGGTTTTCGTGTATAGAATTGAGAACATCTCTGTATCCCGCGATTTCGCTCTCGTCTCTGTTCTTTGGGGTTGTTTTCTCTTTTACAAGTTGTTTTAACCGCGCGGCAGATGTATAAATACCCTCTATTCTGTTGGAAGCTTCTGTGCTCTGCACCTTTGCGGTTTCGACGAGCCTTGTTAGGGCAACCGGTTTTGATTCAACGTAAAGATTCTGACTTCCCCTGTATTCGTGAATCTTTGTAAGCAATGCGATTATCTCAGGGGTAAGAAGCTTTTTCCATTTTTTCTCAAATGCGTAATCACGCATTTCAATTACCTCATTATATTTTTAATTACATCATTTTTAATGAAATGATGTAATTGATTATATGGTTCAATTGCATCATTGTCAATTTTAATTACATCATTTTAGCTAAAATGATGTAATTGAAGTTTGAGTCAGGTGTTTTTTTATCTTTGATTTTCGAGGAATTTTAAAAAGCCTTCGCAGCCTTCGACGACGTCTTCGTAAGTTTCGTCGAAGTTTCCGGTATACCAGGGGTCGGCTATATCGTCGCTTCTGTTTGCAAAAGTCAGAAGCTTGTGAATTTTGTTATCGGGGTCTGCTCCGAGGATGTAGTTCATATTGGCAACGTTTCTGCTGTCCATGCCCAAAAAATAGTCGTATTTGTCATAATCGCTTTTTTTAAGCTGCACTGCGTATTTTCCGGCTGTTGAAATATTAAATTCGGCGAGCTTTTTGACGGTGCCCCTGTGCACGGGATTGCCCGTTTCTTCGGTGCTTGTGGCCGATGATGCTATTAAAAACTTGTCTGCTGTTCCTCGTTTTTTTACCATATCTTTCAAAACGAACTCAGCCATAGGTGAACGACAAATATTACCGTGGCAAACAAACATTACTTTTATCAATTTGCTTTGTCTCCTTATAGGGGGCGCAATTTCTGTCTTGTTTTGTTAACGCTGATTATATCAAAATCTCTCGTGTTTGCCACCACTGTTTTTTTAATTTATTCGCTTCTTTCACTTTTTCTCTCACGGCAGGTTTCTTTGCATCCACAGGAATTTTCCATCCACGCCCCTCTTGGTACGCACCCGGAATTTTAACGACGCCACGATTTGCACTGATTTACCCAACTGACAGCCAACACGAGTTTTACTCGCAGAGGTAGTGCCGTGGCAAACAAACATTACTTTTAAAAGATTAAAGTATATAAAGAATACCTTATAAAAAGCTTTTAAATATGTTTATGGCTTTTGAGGCTAACTCGGGCAGTTTTTTTAAGTCGATGTAACCGTTGCACCTAAGGGCAAGCATATTTTTGGTGAAGTCTATTCTGTTGACTAATGTATCAATGAAATTTTCGACAAAATATTTACGCTTGTCAAAGTCCAGAAATTCGGTTGTTTCATTGGTATTGTCGCTTACGACAACGAATTTTTCATTAAATTGAACGTCATCTGTAAAGTCTATTTGATTTTTATCATATTCCGGAGTTATAGAAACAACTAAATTTGCCAAAAAACCTTTGTTTGCTTTGCTGTCTCTCATAAATTTATCGAGAGGATTAACGGCTCTGACAGAAAAATGTGGCAACGGTTCATTATGCATAACCGCGCATATCGTTTCGTCTTGGCTATTATTATTTTTTCCGGTTCTTGTTTGGTATCTGACTTCACAGATGAGAAGGGAAAATGAATCGCCGCGTTTTATCATGGCTCTTTTAACACGGTGATTCATGCCTTCATTCAAAATTTTAGATTCGGATACGGCAAGAATATTTATAGCTTCGTCGTTTGATATGGACTCAAAGTCGTTTTTGGCACTCATGGCCATAAACAATTGATCGCGTTTTTTTTCGGCTTTGAAACTCCAAAAAACAGCCAGCGCGAACAGAGAAACAAAAATAACAAAAAAATAGATAGCCGACATAATTTTTCTCCACACAAAGATTAGAGTTTATTATATCAAAATCTTGTGCGTTTAACAGCTTATTTGCGTTTTTTGTAGTCTGCGCGTATTTTTTCGAAATGAGTTTCGTCGATTATTCCGCTTTTTCTGAAGTCTGAAACAGTATCGCTTAATGCGGAATAATTGATCATTGTGCCCTCGGTGTCTTGCAGGTAGTTAATGGCTCTGTCGTATTTTATTCCGATTCTTTCGGCGGACTTTACCGCATCGATATTGGCACCTAAAAATATGAATTCCCAGTTGTCTTCTTCTTGTTTCTTTTCGATTTTTGCTCTGACTTGATTGGCGGAGTACTCTCTGCTGGAGTTTTCTTCGCCGTCTGTGATAATCACGAACAGAACCTTTTTTGGGCGGCATTCTTCGACAGTGTTCTGATGCGCGTTCTCGATTTTTGCGATTGTTATTCCGATTGCGTCGATTAATGCAGTGGAGCCCCCGGCAGAGTAGTCGCGTCTTGTCATGTTTTTGACGCCTTGGATGTCGGTTCGATCTTGAATGAGCTTGTAGTATGTGTCGAATAATACCGTAGTTACCAGGCACTCTCCGTCTTCTTCGCGTTGTTTGGTCAGCATCGAGTTGTATCCGCCGATGGTATCCGTTTCTTGTCCCGCCATAGAACCGCTTTTGTCGAGAATAAACACGAGTTCGGTTGTTTTTCTTCCCATTTCGCACCCTCCTATGTTTTTTGTTTTATCCTAATTTCAGAGTAACATTGGGATCGGGCGGGCGGGTCGCTTTTCAGGCGACATTTGATTACTTATTTTATAGCAGCGACAGGTCGTATTTTAGAAGCACTTCGTTAATTTCAAATATGTCGTAAATTTTGTTCACAATGAAAAATTCGATAATAACATCAAATAATGCTGCCCGGGAAAGGGCGTATCCGGCCTTTTTCAGCAGAATTTCGGTTTCGTCGAGGGACAGTTTCAGTGCCAATGCGAATGCAATAACGGTGCGTTTGCTTGGCATGTAGTTTTCGTTGCTTCTAATTTTCGAAAAGAGTTTTCTGTCTACGTTTGCCTGTTTATAAACTTCGACTTCCGTCATGTTTTTGTCTTTTATAAGTTTGAGCAATGTCTGCGAAAATGGCTCGTCAAGATTTTCTATAAAGCTGTCGAGGGTTGAATTTTCGCATTTAAGGGTAAGTATTTCAGCATAGTCATAATGAACAATTATGCTTGAGTAATTTTTTGCGATATATTTTTCAAGAGCATCAAACAGGTCGTTTTGTTTTGTCATATTTTTAATATATCGAAACTTTTCATAAATTACAATGCTGTCTCATAAAATCGCTAATAATACAGATATTCAGTATTGAAACTTTGACATTTATATGTTTATAGATTAGCATTATGGGCATTAAAAAGAAATCAGGAGTCTTACGCATGACACCCCTTAATAAGGCAAAAATACCATTTAAACCTGCTATGGTTATGGTAAAAGATTATATAAAATCTAAACTGTCAGAGCAGGTTAAAGCTGTTGCGTTTATCATATTTTATCTTGTTGCCTTTAAAATAATAGTTTTGAATGCTCCGCCCGCCGACGCTCTTCAGGTTTCATTCGGCGTAGGTTTGGTCATTTTCGGGCTGGCCTTTTTTTTAGAGGGTCTTTTCTTGGGTTTAATGCCGTTAGGTGAGCGAGTCGGTATTCAGCTTCCTAAAAAAACAAACATTGCGGTGATTATGGGTTTTGGGCTTCTTTTGGGCTTGGGCGCTACTTTGGCAGAGCCTGCCATTGCTTCTCTCAGACTTGCGGGCGCAAACGTCACCCCCTGGGAGGCGCCTTTGTTGTACCGACTTCTTGAAATTGACACCAACAGTTTGTTGCTGGCGATTGGCGGAGGAGTGGGTGTTGCGGTTGCTTTTGGTATGGCCAGGTTTTATTTTGGCATTGGTATCAAACCCTTTATATATACTCTTGTGCCTCTTTTGGTGGGTTTTACCGCATGGTTTTCGCGAGACCCGAATTTATCAAAAATACTGAATCTTGCCTGGGATACGGGCGGTGTAACCACCGGTCCGGTTACGGTGCCTTTGGTGCTTGCGATGGGTATTGGTATAAGTCATTCTGAAGGGAAGCAGGAAACGGGTGCTTCGGGGTTCGGCGTTGTCGCTCTTGCTTCGCTTTTTCCCGTAATCGGAGTTTTGGCACTTGGAGCATTTTTGAATCAAAGCACTCCTATGCCGTGTCAATCGGGTGAGTTTTTTGCCAAAGAGAACAGAGTTAACGCATTAACGCTTGTGAAAAACGAAAATGAGTTGATGAAAGTGGCTTTTCAGCGGGGTAATGAGGCTGCCAGAAAGGCATATTTCTACAACTCTGATAATTATGATGAAGCTCTTGTTAAATTAACTGACGAAAAATATGTTACACAAATGTTAGGCGATATGTCGCTCTCTGAGTGGCTTACCAGAAAAGCGTCGTCAGAGGAGCGGGCCAAGCTTGCATTGTTAATGGCGGGTAAAACCGGAAAACCGATCAAATCGAATTTGATAATAGACCAAGTGCTTAAAAATGAGTCCATATTAGCATTTAGAGCTGTTGTTCCACTTGTTTTACTGCTTGTGGCGGTGTTGGTGTTTATGCTGAAAGACAAACCTAAAAAAATTGATGAGGTCGTATTGGGCATCGCATTCACTTTAATCGGAATGACTATCCTGACCAGCGGCATCAGGTTGGGGTTGGCACCGCTCGGAGATCAGGTGGGAAGGCCACTTCCCCAAGTATTTAGAAGTGAGACACACGAAGAGGGCAGAATAATATTGGAGCCGTTTGACGAAAAATGCGTTACGAGTGCATTTAATCAAAACGGAGTATTAGAGAAGTATTTTACCGTAAAAGACGGTAATGGCAAATTACAGCATGTTAAGTTTGAGCCTGAGCGTTTTGACAGGGTTGCGCAGCGATACGAGCATATTGTCGAGCGGCCGCCTTTGTTCGGGCCTGAATTAACTTTGGTGGGAATCGGATTGGTGTTTTTGTTTGCGTTTGGTATGGGTTATGGTTCGACGATAGCAGAACCGGCTTTGAGTGCGCTCGGAACAACCGTTGAAGAGATCTCGGTAGGAACGATCAAACGAAAGAGCGTTGTAAATACAGTTTCTTTGGGGGTTGGTATTGGTTTATTGGTGGGTGTTGCGCGAATACTTTACAACATACCGATGATTTGGTTTCTCGCTCCGTCATATTTAGCATTACTTGTATTGACTTGGTTTAACGACGAGAGCTTTGCCGGAATAGCCTGGGATTCGGGCGGCGTGACCACAGGCCCTATAACTGTGCCTTTGGTTCTTTCGATGGGGTTGGGCATCGGCGGAGAGCTGAATGTTGTTGATGGGTTTGGTATAGTTGCTATGGCGTCGGTTTTTCCCATATTGACCATGTTGGTATTCGGGATTAGCGTCAAAATTAAACAAAAACGCCTTTTGATCGCCTCAATGGAGGGTGAAAATGAAAACTGACAAAATGCAGCAAGCTACAAGAGTAACCTTGATGATACACCGGGGTCTTACCGAAAAGGCCATAAATTTGTTGACCAAACTGGGTTTGAATTTTGTAATAGTCGAAAACGCCAGGTGTGTGAGACAAAATGTGTATGCGAGCCGCTGGGGGTTTGCGAGACTTAAGGTTGAGCTGATTGATACGCCCACAGATATAATTCGATTCGCAGTGAGCAAGGACTGCTCTGATTGCATACTTTGCAAGCTTATAAAAGATCTTGAATTAAAGACGCCGGGGCGTGGAGCTGTGTATTCACAAAATCTATTGCAAAGTTCAGCTCAAGAGATACAAAAACCGGAAATAGAACAGGGAAAACCCGAACAGCTTCTTAATGATTTGACGCTCATAACCGGTATTCAGTCGAAGTCGGGCAGCAGTGAAAACTTGTCAAGAACCGCTTTAAAGCTCGGAGCAGGAGTGCCTGTGGTTGGGCTCGGGCTGGGAGCCGGTTTTAGGGATCGGTTGGGGTTATTGAGAATAACCATATCTCCCGAAAAAGAAATAGTTTATTTGATGGTGCCCAGCCACGATGCTAAAGGTTTGCAGAATCTTTTGATTGATGAGGGGCAGCTTGACAGGCCTGACGGAGGCTTTTTGTATCAGACCCCTATTCGCGCGGGCATGGTTGATCCGCTGCTCAGAATAGGTCATCAAGAGCACGCGGCGAGTATAGAACAGATAATTGCAGCCATAGACGACCTTAAAAAAAGCACTGCGTGGCGAAAAAGAATTTTTGGAGTTGAGGACTCTTCAAAAACAACTAACAAAAAAGGCATTACCCATAATGAGCTTAGTTTCGTGTGTCATGACGATTATGGCGATGAATTGATGCAAGCGGCCATAGAAGGCGGCGCGCAAGGCGCGACAATGAAAAAAGTCAGAATGTTATCCTTGCAGGGTGAAGAAGCAGGCCACAGTATTCCTTGCGCACAAGGCATAATATGCCTTCAGGCAGACAAGTCAGATGCGGTTATTAGCGCCATATTGGCAAAGGCTGACGAATTAGGCGACAAAAATATTGTGGTTCAATCTATTGAAGCCGGTTCGATTTTTACGCATAAAAGAAGCTGAGCCGGGTTTTTCGGCTCAGCTTTGTTTGGTTGTAAGAACTAATTATTTAAAAATTTTCAGTCTTTCCGAAATTGGCATGAACTCTTTGTCGCCTGCCGGTGCAGAGGGTTTTCCGAATGGCATTTGAGCTATAAGACGCCAGCTTTCGGGAAGTTTCCATTCTGATTTTACCGCGTTGTCAATTACAGGGTTGTAGTGCTGTAATGAGGCTCCGAGGCCTTCGTCCGAGAGAGCTGTCCAGACGACATGCTGAAGCATGCCCGCAGAGTGGTCTGAAAACATCGGGAAAGCGTCTTTATAAGAGGGGAACTGTTCTTGAAGACCCTTTATGACGTTCATGTCTTCAAAGAAGAGAACTGAGGCGTAACCGCATTTAAAGGTGTTGTTTACTTTATCTTCGGTCGCGCCAAACTTATCGGCGGGAACAATTTTGCGCAGCTCATCTTTAACGATTTCCCAAAGTCTGTCGTGCTGTTTTCCGAATAACAGAACAACTCTTGAGCTTTGAGAGTTGAATGCTGATGGTGTGTGTTTTACCGCTTCTGTTATAATTTCTGTAATTTTATCGTCGGTCAAGGGAGATTCTTTTGTTATTGAATAGCAGGTTCTTCTTGATTTTACCGCTTCTAAAAATGATTTTTTCATCTTTTTCCTCCGAGTTTGTTATTTTGCGTAATCATACAAAGTATACAGGTTAAGCAATTAAATATCCAGCCGGACTGTTTTTATAATTTGCAAAAATAATGAGAAATATGTATACTAAAGTTGTGTAGTCCTTTTAAAAGTTGTGAAAGGATTTGTTGTATCATGAAGACAGAGAATCAAAAAAAACCTGAGACGGATGCCCAAAAAAAGAAGAACAACGACAACGAAAAAATTAGAAATGAATCAAACAGAAAATGGTTGCCCTCTTCAGACAAACTTTATATTTTCAAAAGAGCTTCGTTTGATTCGTCTTTGATTCAGTGTATTTATCTCAGCGAAAAAGCTTAAATATTAAGATTATTTAGGTTTAAGCTGACATTCGCTTGTTAAGGCAGGCGAGCGTCGTCCCATTTGAATAAAGTTTTTTGCCAAGCCGCCCTCGCTTGTTTCTTTATAAAGAGAAGGCAGGTCGTGGCCCGTTTCTTTCATGACGCTCACAACTTTATCGAAAGAAACCCGGTGTATACCGTCTGTAAAAGACGAAAAAAGGTTGGCATCCAAAGCTCTTGCGGCGGCGTATGCGTTTCTTTCTATGCATGGAATTTGTACGAGACCGCAAACCGGGTCGCAGGTCATGCCTAAGTGATGTTCTAATGCCATTTCTGCCGCATATTCAATTTGTGCGGGGCTGCCTCCGAATAATTGGCTCGCGGCTGCCGCCGCCATAGCGCACGCGACTCCTATTTCGCCCTGACAGCCTACTTCGGCACCCGAAACAGAGGCATTGGTTTTTACAACGTTTCCGAATAAGCCGGCGGTCGCTAAAGCACGCAATATTTTAATATCGCTGAAATCTCTGCTTTTTTTAAAATGATATAAAACTGCCGGAAGCACGCCACATGAGCCACAGGTTGGCGCTGTAACTATTTTTCCGCCCGATGCGTTTTCTTCGCTTACGGCCAACGCATAAGAAAATACCAAACCGCGAGATTTTATATTGTCTTTTGAACCGCCTGCACGAACATAAAAGGTGGCGGCCCTTCTGCGAAGATTAGTGGGGCCGGGCAAAACGCCTTCTTCTTGAAGACCCCTCTCAATAGCCTCTTGCATTGTTTTCCAGACTTCAGCGAGGTAGTCCCAGATGTCAAATTCTTCACATTCTTTAACGTATTCCCAAAAGTTTTTGCCCGTGCATTCGCACCATTCGAGCAGCTCTTCCATTGTTGTCATTTTGTAAATTGGCTTGCTTTCGTCGCCAATTACTCCGGTTTCGTCTGCCAATGTGCCGCCGCCGATGCTGTATACTACCCAGCGCCCAATTTCGTTATTATCGCTGTCTATGGCATTAAAAGTCATTGCGTTAGGGTGAAAAGGCAAGACTATTCTTGGTTCCCAGAATATTTTAGTAGGTGCAACGGGATTTAAAACTGACAAGATCGCGGCGTCGGTCAAGTGCCCTTTGCCGGTTGCCGCGAGGCTTCCAAAGAGTGTTACGTGAAATTCGGCGGCGTTTGGGTATTTGTGTGAAAAAATCTCTGCCGCTTTTTTGGGGCCCATGGTGTGGCTGCTTGAAGGTCCGTTGCCTATTCTGAATATTTCTTTTATTGATCTCACCGGTTTTTCCTTTAATAATTCGCTATTAAGGGCAATTATAACGAAACCCCCATTTAAGGTCAACGACAAACCTTTTATATTTGTAAAAACTTTGATAGAATGAAATTGTGTGCACTAAGCTTTGTTAACGGAGAGAAACGGTGAAAAGAATTATTTGGATAATCATATTTGTAGGGCTTTGCGCGGTTTTGTCGGCTAAAAACGAAATCAAACTGAACGGTGCCGAAATAAAAAATTTGAATATTTTTTTCAGTAACTTTTCAGAGGCACATGTGACAAGCTTTGACGAAAACAGTTTAAATGACCTTATTTTACTTAAATTTGGTATTAGGCATGTATATATAAACAAATTTTCGATTTTAAAAGACTCACACGATAATCTGCTTAAGGTTGTGCCGATGGGGCTTATAGATGCCGCAACAGAAAAGTATTTTGGTAAAAAGGTTTTATCGAACAGAAAAAAAGAATATTTAACACCCGTTGCCGATTCCGATTCAAATGTTTTTTCGAGAGTCACTTCTTTACACGACAATCAGAACGGCACTTACACCGCTTACGGTGTAATCTATTCGGGCGTTTCTGCTTTGCTGAGAGACCCGTATGAGCCATCGACCGATCTTGATAAAGCAAATGATGAGTTCAGTGCCGACGCGGATTTTGTTGCCGTAATCAAAAAGTCAGAAATTAACATAACCCGATATATCATTCTAAAATATGAAGTAATCTCAAGATACTCAACAGAAGACACTTTTAGTGATGGTTCGGCAACAAATTTCGAGCTGCTTCTTGACTGATTATCGGTTTAAACTGTTCATATGAATAAACGATTATATTTAATAAGTATTGCGTTGATTCTTTTTTTTCAAATTGGAGGTAATTCTGTGGCAGCAAATGTTTTAAAGGCTTTTACGGTTCCTCATCCGCCGTTGATTGTGCATGAGGTGGGACAAGGTCGCGAAAAAGGTATTCAAAAAACTATAGACGCTTTTGAGCGGGTCGCAAAAGAGATCAGCGCGGCAAAGCCCGATGTGATCGTTATTATCAGCCCTCACGCGACAATGTTTTCAGATTATTTCCATGTGTCTCCGGGAAAGGGCGCGCGCGGGGATTTCTCTCGTTTCGGAGCTAAGCAAGTGCAGTTTTTTGTTTCTTATGACGAGGAACTTACTGCGGCCATAGATTCTGCCGCTCGCGCAATCGGGTTCCCGGGCGGAACTGAAGGCGAACGCGAACCTGTGCTTGACCACGGAACCTGTGTTCCTCTTTATTTTATCGAGAAGTATTGCAAAAATTACAAGATCATCCGAGTTGGGCTTTCGGGGCTTGATCTGAAAGAGCACTATAAATTTGGTTGGATAATAGGGCAGAGTTTAGAGAAACTAAATCGCAGAGCTGTAGTGGTTGCGAGCGGCGATTTGTCTCACTGCTTAAAAGAGGACGGTCCTTACGGCTTCAATGCCAAAGGGCCCGAGTATGACAAAAAGATTATGGATGTGCTGTCGTCGGGCGATTTGAACAAGCTCAGAGAATTCGACGAAGTTTTTTGTGAAGAAGCCGGCGAGTGCGGGCACAAGTCTTTTGTGATCATGTCGGGCATTTTGGGCAATCAAAAAGTTTCGGCGCGGCAGCTTTCGTATGAAGGGCCTTTCGGGGTCGGTTACGGCGTTTGCGCTTTCGATTTGTCCGAGACTGCTGCGACTTCAGCAGCTTCGTCGGTTGAAGAAAAAGAAGACGAATATATAAGACTGGCACGCATGACAATAGAAACTTACGTAAAAGAGCGACGAATTATTAAAATCCCGGCTTTTGTTACGCAAGAAATGAAAAACGAAAAAGCAGGCGTTTTTGTTTCCCTGCACTTAAACGGAAACCTGCGCGGGTGCATAGGCACAATAGGGCCGACGACAGGGTCTGTGGCCGAAGAGATAATTCACAACGCCATCAATGCGGCGACGAGAGACCCTCGGTTTGAGCCTGTGAAAGCGTTTGAGCTGCAATTGCTTGAGGTGAAGGTCGACGTTTTGAAAAAGGCGGAGCCTGTGAAGTCGCTCAAGAACCTTGACGCAAAGCGCTACGGTGTTATCGTCAGCAAGGGGCTTCGCAGAGGGTTGCTGTTGCCGAATCTGGAAGGTGTCGATACGGTTGAAGACCAGTTGGCCATTGCCAAACAGAAGGCCGGAATCGATATTTCCGACGACAATGTTTTGCTGGAGCGGTTTGAAGTTATACGCCATGAGCCGAAAGAGTGAGGTTTTGCGATGAGCGTTAAATGCGATGTCTGTTTTAGAGGCTGTTTGCTTGAAGAGGGGCAGGTCGGGTTTTGTCGTGCGCGGCGAAACGTGGGGGGGGCCGTCATCTGCGATAACTATGGCGAGATTACTTCTTTGGCACTGGACCCAATTGAGAAAAAGCCTCTGATGAGGTTTATGCCGGGCAGCATGATTTTGTCGGCAGGCAGTTACGGGTGTAATTTGGCTTGTATGTTTTGTCAGAATTACAGCATTTCGACAACGAAAAAAGAAGAAAATTTGTTGACGGAAATCAGCCCCGCCGAAATGGTCGAAAAGGCTCTCAGGCTCAGAGAGCAGGGTAATATCGGCATCGCTTATACTTACAACGAGCCTCTTATCGGCTATGAATATGTGCGTGATACGGCCAAAGCTGCGCGGGCAGAGGGATTGAAAAACGTGGTTGTGACTAACGGTTGTTTCGCCGAAAGGGTTTTTGGCGAAATAATCGGGGTAGTCGATGCCATGAATATCGACTTAAAAGGTTTTACGAAAGAATACTACCAAAAACTCGGCGGGGATTTTGAGACCGTAAAGAATTTTATAAAAATGTCTCATGAAAGCGGGTGTCATATTGAGCTGACAACGTTGCTTGTGCCCGGTTACAACGACAGCGAAGGCGAAACAGAGGCAATGGCTGCCTGGATAGCCTCTATGTCTTCAGATATCCCGTATCATATTTCGAGGTTCTTTGGGCGATGGAAAATGGAAGACGCCGGCCCCACGCCGGTTTCGTCTGTGTTTAAAGCTGTTGAAATCGCAAAAAGGCATTTAAAGTTTGTATACGCCGGAAACGTGTAAGATCGAGGAAAAAAATGTTAGCAATACAAAATAAGATTTTAGAGTTCGGAAAAGATTATTGTAAAGACAAGTCTATTAAAGAAGTCAGGCTTGGTCTGGGTTACAGTTGTGCAGAATTAAGCGACGGCTGTATGGGAGTTGCATGGACTCCTGAAGAACGAGCTTGCACTTGTACCCAATTAAGTTGTGCGGGAAAAATGGCCGGGATGAGTGCGGAATCGGCATTGAGTATGTTGGTTTCAAGATCATCGTTAGAGAGAGCCGTTGGACTTGCAACATTTAATGCCATAAATAAATGTATTGTAAATATCAGGGAATACAAACAATTATGGCGATAAAAAACGTAGTATTTGATTTTGGCGGGGTTTTGGTGGCTTGGGATCCACGCCACTTGTATCGTAAATATTTCAAAACAGAAAGCGAAGTTGAATATTTTTTAAGTAATGTATGTACCGACGAATGGAACACTGACCTAGACAGAGGCGAACCTTTTGAAAAGCTTATACAAGAGCGAATTGCAAAATTTCCTGAATTTGAAGTGCCCATCAGGTTCTTTAAAGACCGCTGGGAAGAAATGATTCACTCTGCAAAAGACGAAACAGTCGAATTTTTATTCGAGTTAAAAGCCAACGGATACCGCCTATTTGGCTTAAGTAATTGGTCGGCAGAAACTTTTCCTTTAGCTTTGAAAAAATTTCAATTTTTCGAGCTTTTTGACGGTCTTGTAATATCGGGCCAAGAGGGCGTCGTAAAGCCAAACGACGAAATATATAAAATTTTATTTGATAGATACGACCTTAAACCGTATGAGTCTGTTTTTATAGACGACAAAGAGATAAACGTAAAGGCCGGCGAAGCCCTCGGAATGCCGGGCATAGTTTTTGACAACATCGAAACCGTAAAGCGCAAGTTTGCCGAGCTTAAGTAAATTACACTGACAGGGCTTTTAATACAGCGTCGGGCTGAAGTTGCACAACTTTTAACAGAGCCTGAGCCGGGCCAACGGGTTTTCTGCGTCCTTGCTCCCAGTTTTGCAAGGTTGAAAGACTAACGCCGATCATTTTGGCAAATTCAGACTGAGATTTGTGAAGGCTTTCACGGAGTGCTTTTACGTCAGGAGCTGTGAATTCGAACACTCTGGAAGGCTTAATCTCACCACGTTTAATTTGAACAAATTGCTTTACACCTTCAACAAGTCTGTTAAAGTCCTTGTCTTTCATTTTAATACTCCTTTTACAAGCGACTTCAATAGCTTTATTTGATCTTGAGTAAGATCTTCTTGAACAGATTTCTTGTAGATAAAGATCAGATAAAAGGTCGCCGGTTTCCGGTTCATACAATAAAGTTTTCTGCATTTCTTTGTATTCATCGTCAGAAAGCAGTTTAAGTAAATCTTCAGTAAATATTGGAGTTTCTATAAATACCATACTTATATTATACGTCATTGACGTATAAAGTGCAAGTGGCTTTCTAATACAACATTATAACCATCAAGTGTGCATTTTTTTTTGCTTGCGGAGATATTTGGTTATTTGGTATAATAGCCAAATAATAAAGGCGGTTTGTTTATGTCTAACGATTTATACAGAAAAAAAACTCAGATATTTAAAGCTCTTGCGCACCCGACAAGGCTTTTCATAGTTGATAAACTCGCAGATGGCGAATGTTGCGTGTGCGAATTTGTTAATGAATTAGATGTTGATTTTTCGACTGTTTCGAAACATTTATCGGTATTGAAAAATGCAGGGATAATAATTGATGAAAAGCGTGGCCAGCAGGTGTTTTACAGATTGGTGATGCGCTGTGTTTGTTCTTTCAGTCACTGCATAGAGACTTTTTTAAATAAAGAGTAATTGATTTGGAGAAAACAAATGGGTGTTTGGAAAAGAGAATGGAAGAATTTTTTAGCCATTGCGGCTGTTTTTCTTGTTTGTTATTATTTGCCTGTCGGCACAAAAAGGTTTGATAATGCGGTTCTTGAGGCGTTTCATCTGGTAAAATGGTATGCTCAAGAGCATGTTTTGCTATGTTTGGTTCCGGCATTTTTCATTGCGGGTGCAGTTGGGGTTTTTGTCAGTCAGGCTTCTGTAATGAAATATCTGGGTGCTAAAGCCAATAAAGTGCTGGCATATGGTGTTGCTGCGGTTTCGGGGACTATACTTGCGGTTTGTTCCTGCACCATACTTCCTTTGTTCTCGGGCATTTACAGGATGGGTGCCGGGTTAGGGCCTGCCTGCGCGTTTTTGTATTCGGGCCCTGCGATAAATGTATTGGCGATTGTTTTGACAGCCAGGGTATTAGGGTTGGAGCTTGGAATTGCAAGGGCTGTTGGGGCTGTAATTTTCAGTATTGTTATCGGTTTGTTGATGCACTTTATTTTTAGGCGTGAGGAAGAAGCTAAGGCAGCCGCGCAGATGGCAATGCCCGAGCCGGAAATAAAGCGTAATTTATTACAAAACGGATTATATTTTGCTTCGATGGTCGGAATACTTGTTTTTGCTAATTGGGGCAAGCCGCAAGAGGCTGAAGGGCTGTGGGTAACAATTTACAATTTAAAATGGGTTTTTACGGGTGTATTTTACCTTATCTTTTCTGTGATTTTGTCGCTTTGGTTTGGCTTAAAGCCATACAAAGCGGTAGCTTCGGTTGCTGCAGTGAGTGTTGCCGGTTTAATTTACCCTGACTATCCGTTGGTTCCTTTTACTGTTGGCTCTATGGCTTTGGTGCTTTTTACAAGCACTCAGAAAGGCGAATTGTCTGATTGGTTTGATACATCATGGGATTTTGCGAAGAAGATTTTACCGCTTTTATTATTTGGTGTAGTAATTGCGGGAGCTTTGCTCGGGCGAGTCGACAATGAGGGGTTGATTCCCTCAGAGTGGATAGCAAAGGCAGTTGGCGGCAATTCATTGTGGGCAAATTTCTTTGCTTCTTTTGCCGGTGCGTTCATGTATTTTGCGACACTTACAGAGGTTCCGATTTTGCAAGGTCTCATAGGCAGCGGTATGGGGAAAGGGCCTGCTTTGGCTTTGCTTTTGGCCGGTCCTGCTTTGAGTTTGCCGAGTATGTTGGTTATTCGAAGTGTACTGGGAACCAAGAAAACAGTTGTTTTTGTGTCTTTGGTAATATTTATGGCCACTTTAAGCGGCATGATTTTTGGAAGCATATTTTCTTAATATTAAATGGAGGTTTTCAATATGAAAATTCAGATTTTAGGTACCGGTTGTCCGTCTTGTGTAAAACTTGCAGATAATGCGAAACAGGCTGTTGCAGAAGTCGGTATTGATTGTGAAATTGAAAAAGTGACTGATATAAACCGGATTACATCTTTCGGAGTCATGATGACCCCTGCTCTTGCCATAGACGGTCAAGTTAAGATAGTCGGCAAAGTGGCTTCTGTTGAAGAAATTAAGTCAGTTATCGGGAAATAAATAAAACTTATGTTAAATAATTTGTTTAGTAAAAAATTAGCAGTTTTTTTTGTTTTTGTAATTTTAGCCTCTTGTTTGGTTATGGCAAATGAAAATGCCTCAAAAACAACTAAAAAAATGGTTCGCTTGGTAGACTTCGGTTCGAAACAACACCAAATTCGGTCTATTCCGACTCAAATATTCTTTAATGAGTTGGGTGAAGAGCTGTTTCGCCATGTCGGTTTTATTTCAGAAGACGATATTTTGGCTAAATGGGCAATCGTGGGGCGATATTTTTTTCGGGGTTACTTTATTCCTTAGGCAGGGTTTTGGTTTATGTTCTGCTTGGTTATGTCATTTCATCAGGTTTATTTGCCTCAGGTCAAATTTCGAGATTTTTTCAAAACTATCTGAACGAAGCTCTTGGCCCTTTGTTAATATTGCTTGGCATGATTTTGTTGAGTTTGATAGGCACCGAAATAGGCTCTGTTAAGCTCGTTGGTGATGGTTTGCAGCAAAAGGCCGCTAAAAGAGGAGTAATTTGGGCTTTACCGCTCGGAATTCTTTTTGCGCTTTCTTTTTGTCCTGTTTCTGCCGGACTGTTTTTTGGCGCCTTGATTCCGTTAACTTTAAAAAGCGGTTCTGCTTTATATTTGCCGGGAATATACGGTGTATGCACCGCTATTCCGGTAGTTATATTTGCTTTTTTAATCGCTTACGGCGGCGAAAAACTTGGCAAGGCATATAACAATCTAAGCAAGATACAGGTATTTGTAAAGAGTTTAACGGGGGCTGTGTTGCTTATAGTTGGGATATATTATTCTTTAGTGTACATTTATGGAATGACTATTTAGTATTTTCCTGCTAAAAATTTACGGTTAGTAAAAACTCGAATAGTTTCTGATATAATAAACATCATGATAAAAAGAAAAATATATTCGAGATTGTACAAAATTTTTACAGTATTTTTTGTGTTTTTGGCATCTTTTGGCTTTTGTTACACTCAAAATGAGTTTGCCGCCAAAACGCATAAGGTTGGGGAAAGCATCGTTAAAGGGCGCAGAGCAGCATTGCGATTTCCCATAAACGGGAATGAAATTTCTCGCGGGCAAATACACGATTATATACAGATGGTTTCGCGCCACAACTTAGAAGAAATCGCTTTTAATATAGGTTTTTCGAGTGAAGTTGAAAAGCTTTTGTTTAACAAGATCAGGTCTGTGCCTGTGCCGATAGTTACGCGAACAAGCATGTCAAATTTGCGGAAAATATTGCAGAATCACGCCTTGATGTCGCCGGTTGAGGGAGTTCGGAGAGATTTGGCGGTTAATAAGACCGTGACTCCCGATTTGGAAGAAATGCTGTTTGGAGCTTATGGCTGTATTTTTGCCACTGTCGGTCTTGTTGACGGCAGCAGTCGTTACGGAGAAGTGGTTATCAGGCTTAGAAATGCAGTTCAAGAGGTTGGCTGGGCAACGCCCTGGAGCGGTCATTACTTTTTCAGTAACTTGCTTAAAGAAGACACGCATTTGCTTGAAGCACGCATTAAATCGGGCGATATGAATGAAATTGGCAGTGACATTTATTTGCAGTTTTCTCACTTTTTGATTGCCGGGCGTGATTGGAACGAAGCTTTGGCGTGGCAGGCAATTAATTATCTGCGTGGCGGGCGCGATGAGGCAGAAAAGGCAAAACGTCGTGAATTGGCCATAAAATTACTCAAAGAGACCGATGAGCGGCGGTTTTGGCAAACTTTTTCAAAAGATGGGGCTTATACTTGCGGTTATTTAGAGGCTAAGTTTGAAGGGTATTTGCCTCTTGCAAGCGTTGAGAGCATTGAGGTCGAAAAGCAGCATTTGTCTGAGGTGCTTTCTTGGCCCGAGGCGCAGGTATTTAGGCACAGAATCAGGGTTTTGCAAGAATAACTCGTTACAGCGCTTTTTCGCCGTCGGCAATTCTTTCTAGAGTTTCTTCGTCGATAATTTTTATTAAATTTTTGTCGACTTCGATAATTTGCAGGTCTTGCAGTTTTTTGAGTGTGCGGCTCAAGGTTGCGGGTATTGTGCCTAAGCGGCTTGCCAAAGATGTTTTGCTCTGCTTAAGCATAATTTGGCTATCGCTTTTTTGCGTTTTATTTTTAAGTATATACTTTGCGAGCCTTGAGGTGACATCTTTGAGAGTTAGGTCATCAATCAACTCGACAAACTTGCGCAGGCGCTGTGAGAGTATGGCAAGCATATTTAAAAGAAGTTCGGGTTGTTGGCGGCAAAGTTGTATGAATTCATTTCTAGGGAAATAGATAAGCTCGCTTTTTGCCAATGCGGTGGCGCAGGCGGGGTAATCGGTGCCTTGAAAAACCGGAACTTCACCAACCGTTTCGCCCGTTCTGAATATGTGAATGGTTTGTTCTCTGCCGTCGTTGCCGATTCTGAATATTTTGACGGTGCCGCTGCAAATTAAATAGAAACCCTCGGCTTTTTGGTCTTGTATAAAAAGCTGAGTATCTTTTTTATTATTTTTTTTTACCGCAATCTTGGCCAAAGCTTGAAGAAATTCGGGCTTAATTTCTCGCAGCAAAGGGCTTAGGTAAAAGTTTTCAATGATGTTTTCGGTCATAGTATTTTTATTTGGTTTTTTGACTTAAGTCAAGGATAAGTATTTGAAAATCATTCATAATGATAATGTAAGAACGAGAAAAAATAAAGGAGCAATAAAATGGCTTTAAGAAAAATCATTACTATAAACGAAGATTTGTGCAACGGTTGCGGCAACTGTATTACAGGCTGTGCCGAAGGTGCTTTGCAGATGGTAAACGGAAAAGCAAAGCTTGTAAAAGAAACATTTTGCGATGGATTCGGCGATTGTATCGGAACTTGTCCCACAGGCGCCTTAAAGATAGTTGAAAAAGAAGCCGATGAGTTTGATTTTAATAAAACATTGCAACACGTTGAAAATATAAGAGGCATCGATGGTGTAAACCTTATGAAAGAAGCCCACAAAGAGCACGAAGCCAAAGCAGGCGGTTGCAGCGGCGGGGGCTGCCCGGGCAGCAGAATCAGAAGCGGCGCGGTTGTGCAAAAACCGTCTCAGGCGGCCTCGGCAGGTATGATGCCTTCGGTGATGAAATCAGAACTGTCGCAATGGCCTGTGCAGCTGCATCTTTTGCCCGTAAGAGCTCCCTTTTTTGAAAACAGAGAGCTGGTAATTCTTTCGACTTGCTCAATGGCTACGAGCCCCGATGTGCAATGGCGCTACATCAGAGGGCGCGCGGTGGCTATCGCTTGCCCCAAACTCGACAGAACCGAAGGATACGTCGAAAAACTGGCGGGAATTTTTACCTCAAACAATATTACAAAAGTTACGGTATTAAGAATGGAAGTGCCTTGCTGCGGAGGCCTGACAGCAATAGTCAGAGCGGCTCTCGAAAAAGGCAAGCCTGAGGGTTTGGTTGTTGAAGAGGCTGTAATGAGCTTAGACGGCGAAATTATCAAGTCAGACAGAATATATTAATATAAAAGGAGAAAATATTATGACACAGGTATGGAAACCGGAAACCGTATTAAACTTTGCGAGCGACGTGAGTTACGCCGACGGCGCAATTGTGAGCAAAACACTCATTGACAAACCTGCGGGGAGCCTTACACTCTTCGCGATTGCCGACGGGCAGGGGATATCCGAGCACAAATCGCCATTTGACGCTACAGTGCAGGTTATCGAAGGGGAAGGCGAGTTCAGCGTTGCCGACAAGCAATACTTGGTAAAAGCGGGCGAAGGCCTCATTATGCCCGCCAATATACCTCACGCAGTATTGCCGAAAAAAGCATTTAAAATGCTTTTAACTATGATCAGGTCCGCTTAAAACTCATTATCAGGTCATACGCGACAGGTATGACCACCACCGTAAATATCGTCCCGACGAGAAGTCCGCTTGCGGCAACTACTCCGAGGGGCGACATTCTTTCTAACCCGACTGCCTGTTCGAACACTAAAGGAATCATCCCTAAGACCGTCGATAAAGTTGTAATAAGAATCGGCCGCAATCTTGTTTTAACGCTTTCTTCAAGTGCTTGCCGTCTGGGTATTCCTGAATTTACGGCATTGTCTATGAAGTCCAGCAATATGATCGCGTTATTTACGATTGTGCCGCCAAGTAAGATTATTCCCATCATTGCCGGCATACACATAGGTTTGTCGAAAAAGAGCATTCCCCAAAACGCGCCGGTCAGAGACAACGGAATGGCTCCCATAATCAGAAACGGTCGCCACCAGCTCTCAAACAACACATACAAAATCACATAAAGCATCAGTATTCCCAGTGCAAGCGCCTTGATAAGTCTTGCGCCCGCTTCATTTGCATCTGACAATGACCCTGAAAGCTCTGCAAAGTAACCTTTCGGCGTTTTGAAATCATTTAATATTTCGGTTATGTCGCTTGTAACAGCCGAAAGCGGTCTGATTGAGTTTGCGCCCAATATATTTACCGTTTCGTGCAGGTTTTCTCTTGTAACCAGCGTTGACTGAGTTGTTCGAGTCGTTTTTCCGATCGATGAAAGGAAGACGTCGCCGTCACTTCTCGGTATAACAAGCTCCTCGGGCGCACGGTTCCATTTTTCCCCGTTAATCCCCGTTTCGACACGAATGGGTATATCGTTAAAGCCTGAGGTGATTTTGAGATGCCCTGCATATTTGCCTGTCAGCGCCAGATTTAAGTTTTCCGCAACTTCTGCCGGTGTTATATTATATTTATTGGCTTGAGCTAAGTCTGTTACAAAGTGTGTTTCGGGTTTGTTGTCGCTTTTTGTAAGTCTTAAGTCCGTCAGCCCCGGCACCGATTTAAGTTTATCTTTTAAATCTGTTGCCAGCGCCATGAGCAGTTTCGGGTTTTTTCCGCCTATGGTTATGTCGATCGGTGCTCTGGTTGTAGCGACCGGAGTTGCGCCAAATTCTGTGATTGAAAATGAAGAGAGATAAGGTAATTTTTCAAATTTTTCGCGCCATTCTTTTGTTATTTGCCATATAGTTTCGGTGCGTTTATCTCTTGTGGTAAGTCTTATTTGCATGTCGATCTGCTGCATAAGCTGTCCGCCGTTGCCAAAGCTTACTTGCCCCGGCTCTGAGCCCGCCACGGTTGAAACTGATATTACATGTTTGTTTTGAGTAATTATCTGTTCCAACTCGGCTAACTTGTCGTTAACGTCTTCTATGAGAGCAGACACGGGAAAATCGGCCTTTATAATGACCATTCCGGTATCCATTTTAGGAAGCAGCTCGCGCCCGACAAGAGGTATTATGGCTCTTGCGCTTAAAGCCAAAATAGCAAATGCAGCGATTATGAGTATGAGTCTGTTGTTTAATCCAATTCGCAGCAAGTTAAGGTAAGTTTCGGTAATAACTTCGAGTATGCGGTCTGTGGCCTTCGTAAACAGATTTGATTTTGTTTTCTTTTCGGTTTTATTTTTTTTGAAATCCACAATAAATTTTTTAGCCAAAAATGGAACAATCGTGAACGCTGCTATAAAAGAGCCGATAAGCATTGCAGAAATTATCATTGTGAGAGGGCGAAGCACTTCTTGCACGTAACCGCCCACAAACATAATGGGAACCATAACCGCCACCGTGGTGAGCATGCCGCCAAAAACAGAAAAAACAACCTCTTTTGTGCCTTGCAAAACACTGTTGAAGCCATCTGAAGTCATTTCGTAGTGTCGATATATGTTTTCGATAACAACGATCGAAGCGTCGACCACCATTCCCACGGCAACTATGAACCCTGCTAAAGTGACCATATTTAGCGTGTTAGGGGTAAAGTATAAAAAGCTGAAAGCAAAGAAAAAAGACATGGGAATCGAAATGCCGACGACAAGTGACGCGGAAAATCGTTTGAGTAAAATAAAGACTATAATCATTGTAAGCCAAACAGCTGAAAACAGCGAGTTCTTCATACCCGCAACATTTACAGAAATTATCGGCTCTTGGTCTGTGGTTATTTCAAATAATATTTCGGGGTATTGTTTTTGTAATTTAGGTAAAATTACCTTTAAACTTTCTATGGCATCTACCGCAAACCCCTTTTCGGGCTTAAGAATGTTTATGGCAATAGCGTTTTTGCCGTTTCCGCGATATATGCTTCTGGGCGTTTTGGCGGCGAGGGTAACCTCAGCCACATCTTTTAAGGTTATAACCCCTTTATCTGTCGTCTTTACGGGCATAGAAAGCAACTGTTGTTCAGTTCGAACTTCGTTGATAACTTTTACCAACGACTCGGTTGAGCTGTTTTCAAGATAACCGGCCGGTAAAGAAGTGTTCGATGCGCCTATTGTTTTTAAGACAGCTACGGGCGAAATTCTGTAATTTCTGAGCTTATCGAGGTCTAGGCGAATCAATACTTCTGTTTCGTTCGCGCCGAATACGTCGGCTTTGCCGATTCCGTGGGCTCTGAGCAGTTCTTCTTTAATATCGTTTTCTGCAAGAATTCTGATTGCTTTAAGATCGAAGCTTGAATTTTCGGCGGGACTCATCGAAATTGTTGCAACAGGTCTGTTAGCGTCTGTAATTCTAAAAAACTGAGTTTCTGCGGCAGAAGCCGGAAAAGAGTTTTTTATCCTTGATACGGCGTTTATAATATCGGTCATGGCTGTTGACATGTTGGTGCCGAATTCAAACTGAACATTAACAGAGGATATTTCATCTTTTGATGTAGACACTACCTTTGTAACGTTTGTAATCCCTTGAAATTCGCGATCTAATAAGGCGGTAACTTTTCTGTTAATATCTTCTGCCGAGGTGCCTTTAACCATTGTCATGGCTGTAATTTGAGGAGGCATTGTATCGGGAAAAAGGTCGATTGGCATAAAATTGTAAGAAATTATGCCTACGGCAGCGACCAAAAACCAAAATGCAATTGAAATAACCGGGTGTTTAAGCAGATATTCGATGCTGTTCATTTGATTACCTCAACTTGAAACGATTCAGGCAGTCGCAGGTTTTCGAGATATGCGCCTAATGCTAATTCGGTTGAGTGTGCTAATTCTTTGGGGTCAGCTGCTGTTTCGTTTTTTGAGTTTTGGAGCAGAGGGGTTATTTTGGTTCTGACAGCCATATTGTCATTGATTTTATAAACATAGAATCCGTTCGGATCTTTGAAGTCTGTATATTTGGCTTCGGGCGGTATTATTGTTCCGAAAACGCTTTGTGTCACGATTTTAACCGGTATTTGCATGTCATAAATGAGCTCTTGAGGTTTGCCGCTTATTTGCGCTTCGAGGGTGATTTGTCTCAAGGCATTTAACACCGGGTGTATTCGCGTAATTTTGAAACCGTAATCGTCTTTATCGTTAATAAGCATGGTTTGCCCGGGTTTTAATGCAAACGCGTGTTCCTGAGGTATTGCGGTTATCAGCCTTGTAAGCGAATTGTCTTCAATGTTGTAAATCGGCGCCTGAACCCCGATTTTATTGTTTTCTTCCTGAAACTTGGCCGAAATAATGCCGTTAACAGGCGAAGTAATTTCGGTGTAGTCTTTGCGCACTTCCCAGACTTTAACGTCGCTCTCTGCTGCTTTGAGTTGTGAACTTACCGCGTCGACCTGGGCTTTTTGTGCGCTGATCTGCGCTTTAAGCGACAAGAGCATGCTTTGGGCTTCTGAATTTTTGTTTTTGGTATTGTCGTGGTTTGTCTGCGATACTGCTCCCTCTTTTAGCAGTTTTTTACTTCGTTCAAGCTCTTTTTGCCAAAATTCAAAGTTGGTGTTTGCGGACTCAAAACGGCTTTCAAGCGCTTGCAAGTTAGCCTGAGCGGCGTCTATCTGGCTTTGAGCGGTAGTTTTTCGCGCTTGTGCCGCTTTGAGCTGTGCGGTTTGCTCTCTGCTGTCGATTACTGCGATGACTTGGCCCGTTTTAACCGGGTCGCCCTCTTTTAACGGAAGTTTTACGATGCTGCCGGCCGACTCTGATTTAACCAAAATTGTTGCGCCGCTTTTAACTGTCGCCAGAGCGTCTATGGTTTTGTGCAGCTCTTTTTCGCTGAGTTTAAGGGAATAAACAGGTGTGGGTTTAGCAGTTTCTGTCGTGGCCTCGGCAAGCTTCGCTTTTATTCTGCTAAATCCTACAAACAGAACCGCTCCCGCTATCAAAACCGTAAAAAATATAATTGTGTAAGAAGTTTTAACATATTTGTTTTCAAAGCGATTGTTCATGGTTTTTTCCTTAGTAATGCTTCTTTGATGATGCGGCTTTAGTAATGCAAACAGAGCCTGTGCAAGCAAATTTTGTGTCAGAGCAATGTCAGAGTTGCGTCAGTCTTATGTTCATTTATTATGTTTATTTATAATGTTAGTGAACGTTAACTAATTTTAACCCTCTTACAATAAAATGTCAAATTTTAGGTTAACCGGGTTTTATTTTTTTTTCTTAAACGACCCGGCGGCGGTTTCGGGGTCGGTTCCGTTCAGGCAGTCTAAAAAGTATTTGCCGTAGGCTTTGAGTTTGTGTTCGCCGACTCCCTTAATTTCGAGCATTTCGGACAAAGTTGCCGGGTTGTTTTCTGCCATGGCGGTTAAAACCGAGTCTGCGAACACCATATACGGCGGCAGTCCGAGCGTTCGGGCTATAAGCAGTCTCAGCTTGCGCAAGCGTTCGAAAACTTCGGAGTTTTCGGAAGAAAGGCTTGATGCGGGAACGACTCTGCGTTTGATTTTTTGCGGGGTCGGGAGGCTCAGTTTTACCTTCGCCGGGTTTTTGCAGGCTTCGAGCCCTGCCTGTGTCACTTGCAGAAGCGGGTATTGGCCGTCTGTGACCGAAAGACAGCCCTGAACAATAAGCTGGTCGATCCAGTTTCTGATTGTTTTTTCGGATTCATCTTTCATGAGCCCGAAAACTTTTAAAGTGTGGTGGTTATTGCCTGTAATTCTTTCGTCTTGAAGGCCTTTGAGTATGTTTATTATATACCCTGCACCGAATCTGTTTTGCGTTCGGTAGACGGCGCTGATTATTTTCTGAGTGTTCAGAGCGGCTTCTTCGTGCGGCAGCTCTCTTGTTTCGTTAAGGCAGACATCGCATGCCATGCACCTGAAATCTGTTTTGGCGGCTGAACTTCCGGCGGTTTTTGGGTAGTCATACCCAAAATGTTGCGTCAGCAGTCTGTGCCTGCAAATTGGTGAAACGGCGTATCGGCCTATTTCCTTTAACTGCTTTTCAATAGCGGCTTTGCGCATGGGCGAGATTTCCTCTTCGCGCATCGACAAATACTTATGTGTAATCAGATCCGCATAAGAATAAAGCAAAACGCATTCTGCCGGTTCGCCGTCTCTGCCTGCACGCCCCGACTCTTGCTGATAGTGTTCTATCGACTTTGGGGTATTTGCGTGAACAACGTATCTCACGTTTGATCTGTTTATTCCCATTCCAAAGGCTATTGTGGCGACAATGACGTCGATTTTTTCGTGAATAAAATCGTATTGCGCTGTCGCCCTCTCTTTTGCCGACAGCCCCGCGTGGTATGGCGCACAGGAGATTTTCGCCCTTTGCAGGTTTTTGGTGATTTTTTCGACTTCTTTTCTGGTTTGCGCGTAAACGATGCCGCCCTGATTCGGGTGATTTCGGATAATTTCGGTGACCTGCGCCATTTGGTCGTATCTGAAAAATGATCTATATGTAAGATTGGGCCTGTCGGGGTAACCGATAAGTTTAACTGGATTTTTGAGCCCGAGCTGTTCAACTATGTCATGCTGAACCTGAGGGGTCGCGGTGGCGGTTAAAGCCATTCTTGGCACATTCGGGTATTCGCCCATGATTTCTTTGAGCTGTCTGTATTCCGGTCTGAACTCGTGCCCCCAGTGCGATATGCAGTGTGCTTCATCGACGGCAAATAGGCCGGCCGAGGCTTTTATTATGTCTGATAAATCTCGTGCGGCGAGTCTTTCGGGGCTGATATAAAGGAGTTTCAGCTCTTTGTTGAACAGCCTGGCATAAGTTATTTTTTTTTGTTTTTCGCTGACTTGTGAGTGGAGGGTTCCTGCAGATATTCCCATTTCTTCGGCAGCCGAAACTTGGTCGTCCATTAGGGCGATAAGCGGGGAAATAACAATCGTGAGTCCGATGTCGCACGCTGCCGGCAGCTGGTAGCAGAGGCTTTTTCCGCCGCCCGTTGGGAGTATAATCAGCGCATCATTGCCGTCTAACGCGGCTTGTGCAGCGTCTTCTTGCAGAGGGCGAAATTGGTCGTAACCCCAATATTTTTTGAGTGTTTTAAGCAGGTTGGGTTTGTTCATCAAAGATGATATTATCACCTTTTTGGGTTAAATCAAAGTTGGTTTTGTGGTTTATTGTCAAAGCATGTGTTGTAACGGGCTATTGTTATGAGGCTGTTTTGGTTGTTTAGGGCTTTTGGGGTGTTAAATCGCCGGGCTTTTGATGCGGGCGAACAGCGCTCATGTGGTTCGCTGCGGCTCACAACATCGGCTGCGTCTCTCGCCTCGGACGACCGAAGAACCCCCGTAACGTGCCTCAGGCACGTGACGGAGGCCCCTTGCCCTCGTGGCAAGGGTTTCGGTCTTACCGGGCTCGTTCGCAGGATGTTGTGGCCTTCGCTCAAACATTCGCTTTTGTTCGCCCTTCTCAATCGCCCGGCTTACTTTGGGTTAGCCAAGTTGGTTGTTGGGGTGTATGGGGCGCCGGCTTAGCAGCGGGTGTAATTACTTGGGCGTTTAGTTTGTAAGCGCTTCAGCAACCACATCTTGAAAATGATTTCAATTTGTGGAATTTAAATTCATGTGCTTGGCGCGTAAATCTAGAACCAGCTGTTTATCAATGTTTTGCGGGATGAATGGTATGAAATCTTCTTTGGTTTTCAGCTCAGTCAGCTTTTCGAGCAAAAAGCGCAGATACCAATAGGGCTCAAGACCATTTGCCTTAGCGGTTTCAAGAATGCTGAAAAATATTGCAGCGGCGGCAGCGCCCTCGGCCGAATCATTGAAAAGCCAATTTTTTGAAGCGCAGGAAGCGCAAATGCCGATGCCGCCAGGATAGGACGGCATCGGCCTGCCAACAGCGAACGGACGAATAGAATTTTCTGCGCTGTTGTTATCGATTGAAATTCGACCGTCACTTAAATAAACGATCAGCTTTTCCCATTGATTTAAAGCGTAGGTTACAGCTTTGCCAGTGAGGCTTTTCGGCGTAACAGCAAGTTTCCATTTATCCAGCTTCTTTTTAAATGCATCGAGAATAGGCTTAGAGTGTGTCTGCCGCAGCTCCAGTATCTGATCAAAATCCAGATTATTTGTTCGAGCTTCCTTCTCGATTTTATATAAATCCTTGATTATATCAATAGCTTCATGGGCCAGGCCTGGTGCTGCATTTTCTCCAGCAGCTTTAACGGCATCAAAGAATTTTCGCCGCGCATGCGCCCAGCAACCGGCATTGGTCTGGTTCGGGTTATCCTCGATAAAGTTATAACCTGAATGGCCATCGGTTTGAATAACGCCTTTGTAGCCTTGCAAAATATTCTCGGCAACTTTGCCGGCGCGACTTTGATGATAATGAAATAAAATTGTTGGCCTGTCGCGGCCTCCGCCGCGAAAAACCCACATCCACGAATGACTTTTTGCCTTTAGATCTGCCTCTTTGAGCACCTGAATTCGTGTTTCATCGGCATTTATGACCGGCGACTGAATAATCAGTTCAAGAAAAAGCTCTATCAACGCTTTTAAAAGCACAGCTACTTTCGTTGCCCAGCTGCACATTGTTCCGCGACTCAAGTCTACGCCATTCCTGGCAAGCATATTGCTCTGCCTGTAGAATGGAAGGGCATCTACGAATTTGCTGACAATGAGAAAAGCCAGCAGGCTTGGCGTGGCAAAGCTTTTGGGAATTATCTGTTCGGGAACAGGTGCGATCGCGACTGTTGGGCCTTCTGATTCAGTGCCTTCGCAGTTTCTGCATGCATATTTGGGCCTGATGTTAACTCTGACGATCCATGATGCAGGAACGTGCTCAAGATGTTCAGAAGTCTCTTCGCCAATACGAGTCTTCATAAAGCCGCATTCACAAAGCTTTTCTGCTTCTGAAATATCAATGATATTTTCTACTCTCGGAAACTCTGCCGGCAGCGGCTTTCTGCCGCCTTTCCGTCTTGAGTGCCCTTTGACCGGAACTTTTGTTTCCTTTGCAGTGGAAACCGCTTGCTCCGGCTCAACAACGGGCTCATCACCAAAGTCTAATCTCAGCTGGTGATCATCTGTTGTCGGCTGCATTTTTTCAGTCTTGCGGCCATAGAGAGTGGCCTGTAGAAGCTTTAACTGCTCTTTGAGAAGAGCAATTTCCTGATCGCGATGAGTGAAACCCTCGATAATAATTTCTTTCAAGGCTTTTATGTCATCAGGAAGCTGATCAATAGCTGGCAACCAGTGATGAAAGACCATTTATGGACTTGCGCATATCGGCCGAACCGATTGCGATGCATTGTAATTCGGTTAAGCATTAAAACCCTGTCTTGAAGAGATTTTATGAGTATTATCGAGCATAGTGCGCTTTA
>MWDD01000012.1 GCA_002070375.1 bacterium ADurb.Bin157
TTAAATATTTCATCAGGATTAGAATAAAATTCGGGGATAATTGTGTAAATTCTGTTTAAATCGCCACCGTCAATTATATTTATATTGCCGGGGTTATCCAATAACCTATCGTAGGTTTCAGGTGAAGGAAGAAGCTGTATTTTCCAATCACCGGGGGACATTTCTTTGTTCATTGGTATCGGAACTAAAGCATTATAGAATATTGAAGATATTAAGTATAAGGCATCGTTTTCAATACTGTTGAGTCTGTTGTCAAGTTCACCTTGTTTTATAACAGGCTGAACTGCTAGGGGGTTAAGGTTCTCGTCTATTGCTTCATTCTTGCTGTTATAAATAATAACTTCATTAGAAGAATTTTTGTTATAAACAATAAAAACCCTGTTTTTTCTTGAGTCAAGAGTAACGGTTGTTGCATTAATTTGTTTTATGCGATCTTTAAAGTATTTAACGAGGTATACTAAATCTCTGTTAGTTATTTCGTCGGCAATTTTAGATATGCGGGCTTCCCGGTTTTCGACAAAAGCCAGTAATTCCTTTTCCAATGAATCCGAATAAGACTGTGCAAACCTGTTAAATTCTATTTCTTTGTGAGTTTTGCTATGTTCTTGATAATATATTATTGAGCCCGCAAAAATAGAAAAAGGAATCAGGGAAACTGCAAAAATGCTTGCAAAGATGACCGTCGATATTTTAAACCTACCGGCATATCCAAAAAGACCGATGCGAAAAATCAAAAGAGAGAACAGTAAAAAGAACAATAAAATTGGGATCTTGCTTTGCTCAAAGACTCTACGAATTGGGTGCGTTAGGCTTTCATTGCCTGAAGAAACTTTTAACATTAAGATGTTATTTATGGTGTTTAAAACATTCTTCGGGTAATAGCTGCCCCCTGAGGACAGTCTTAGTAATACTTGATCTGATGGTAGACCCATTAAAGATATTTCATTCTTTGTGTTATCGAATTGAAATTTACTTTCAAACTCTTCAGGTTTCAACAATAAACTTTGATTGCTTTTAAGTTTTTTATAACTTCGCTCAATTCCTGAAAAAACTGACTTCTTTGCGGCAAAATCTAAAAGCTGTCGCAAACTAATATCATTTTCTCTTACTATTGCCAAAGCACCATTGTAATAAAGGTTGTTTTTGCTAGGTAAGTTAAAATAGCAGATAAGTAAGCGACCCATATCAGTAATTCCACTGATATATGAAAACACTTCACCGGGGTTTGTTTCTATATCACCCGGGATTTTCAATATTTGTCTAAGATAGCTTTCTGCTCTTTTGTAGCCCGGAACAATTGCTGTCGCTCTGCCAATATCAATTTTTCCTTTGTCGCACTTTTGTTTTATAACGGACAACGCCATAGATTTGGGAAAATAACCTATTGATTTTTTGTGTTCTGATGAAAAATACACATCGCAATTGTTCTTGTCAGAGTTGTACAATATTAGACCAACAAGCGGTAAATCAGTGTTTTCTTTAAATAACTTTGCAGTCTCAGAAGCTGAATCAGAAATAAATAAATTTTTGTTATTATTTATGGTCTCTTCAAGAAAACGAGTAAATGAAAGGTCTTCCTTAAATGCCTGCATTTCACTGCTTAAATTTATCTTAACGCTTTCTTTGAGATGAGTCTCAAGATTACTTGCTAAGTTTTCGCCAATAATAATAAAAAATGAAATGGGCGCAACAATCAATACCAGCCAAATTAAAAACAGAACTTTTTTATTTGAGCTAAGATCTGCTATGAGTATTCTTTGTTTTTCATTAATCATTTTTAAGTTCTCTGGTATTTTGCTCGGGAGCATAAGAGCAAACAGGTATTATGCCCTTTATAGATTCATAAACTTTTAAGTCAATAAATATTTTGCTTGAAACACCATTTTTGGTTTTTGCCTCTAATAATTCTGCGTTTTTAACTGCATCTCCGATTAGAATAAATTCACGCCTTCTGGATTTTTTACCTGCGTAGCCAAGTAATACTTCTCCGGAACTAATGCCTATGCCATTATCAATTGTAAATTTGCTTTCGGTCATTCGAGCTTCATTTAATTCTTTCAGTTTGTTTCGCATTTGCAATGCCGCTTTGCAAGCACGAATACAATAATTTTCTTCAAATTCGGAATTTTTATAAAAGCCGGCAACGATAGCGTCGCCTATAATTTTCTCAATTGAACCGCCATTTTCAATAATTGCTTCTTCCATTTCTGTAAAATAATCGTTTAACAAAGAGACTATTTCTTCAGGTGAATTCGATTCACTAATTAAAGTGAAATTTCGTATGTCAGAGGAAAGAATTGCAACTTTAACTTTTTCCGCGCTGCTTGCTTCATTTTTATCATAAAGACTTTGATAAAGTTTTTCTGACACAAAACGTCGCATTTTTTCTCTTTCGACTAAGCCTTCGGACATTTTATTAAAAGACAGCGCCAACTCATTTAGCTCATTACCGGTATCAATTTCAGCCTTAACGTTAATTTCACCCTTTTCGACGCAATTTACAAATTCGGATAAAGTTTTGATAGGTGATAAAAATAGGTCCGCCAATGCTTTAGACAGAAGAGAAATGGCGCTGATACAGTAAATTATCAATAGCAAACCTAACGAGTAAAAAAATGCTGTAAATCTGTCGTCTCGTAAAATAATAGCTTCGGCAACAATTATTACCGGCGAATTGCCCTTGTATATGGCTTTTCTTATCAGAGTTGAATCTTTATTTTTAACAGTGTCTGATATGGTATTTTTCTTTTTGAAGGCTGAATGCGCAAAATGGTAAAGACGATCATAGGTCGCGACATTCTTTATCGGGTTTGGTTTCATGTAGCTTTTGCCGCATAAAAATATACCGAAATTAACTTGAATTTTTGAATCTGTATAACTTAAACTTTCTAAGTCTGTTCTTAGTAACTCTAATGCATTTAAATCTAAAAGGTTCTCTCTAAATCTTATTGCTAAGAGCATTTCAGGGGTAAAAGGGTTTTCGGCTCTGCCGATAAGTTGAAACATGCCGCGTCTTAAAGTGTCTATGTCTGAAAACGGCTTGTCTATAAGGCTTTCAGAAGAAAGTCTTCTGCGGTTAGTTACACTGTTCCAAAACGAGCCGGTAGATGCCAACATTAAATCAAATTTTGCTATTTCTGCACTTAAACGAAGGTTGCCATTGTTTACAAGCCCCATCTCTTTTACTATTCTGTAGTAACCTACCAAATCTAAAAATTCACATCTTTTTTTTGTGTAATTTCCCAAATAACCCCTGTTAAAGTAGTTAACTATATATGTTTCAAGATTTTGGTTTAGTACTCTGAAGTTTTCTATGCTTTTATAAATGTCTTTCAGAGGAAAAAATGGGGGTTTGACTATGCGAGAATTTTTAAAATACTCAAGCCAATTGTCTGAAAAATCCTTTTTGAAATTTTGTGCTATTAACATTTGCCTTGTATCGTTGCTTTCAAAAATGTGCTCTAACAGCTTTATTCTTGAGTTCACTATGTTTTGGCTGTTATGCAGTTCCAGGTTGTAGTTGTTTCTGTTGATGATTTCTAAAATAAAAACAAAACCAAATACCGGTATAAAAACAATAAAAGCAACTGCTAGCTTTAATTTAAAAGATAAACTTAAAAAGATATTTATGCCTGTAAGCGCCTTAAGATAAAGAATTAAAAAAGTAAGAACACAAAAATAAATACTTATTTGCAGCCATTTTATATAATTTCTTAATACAGATTTTATTTCGCTTACTTCTAAAGACACCTGTAAATAAGATTTTTCCAAATTTTTTAAAAATAATTCTTTTGTTCCCGGGAAAAAAAGTGCCATATTTCTGCATAAAGTGTAAAAATTATTTGGAACGTCATATAAATAGTAATTGCGCCCATTTTTTTCGTAAAAACCCGGCAATTTCATTGATGATTTGTTATCACTTTTTACGATTTGCCGTTTAATTTTTTTATTTGATGATTTCAGTGTCCGCTTTAAAAGTTGTTTTTGATCTATATCAATTTCATTAAAACAAATATAATAAATCGATATGTCTTCTATGTGTGAACCCTCGCTTTGATTGAAAACATTGTAGAGGTGATACGAGCGCTGATATCCAAACTTTGTGCTGTAAAAATAATCGCATTTTCCACTGTAAAAGGGCAATTGAGAGAATAAGGACAAAACCATACTGAAATACCTGTTTGATTTGCCCCCTTTATCATATGAATCAGATGAAATTGTGTGGAAAATAGAGTCTAAAAAAGTTTTTTTAAAAACCAGACCTGTTGGGTCTTCGGGATTAGAAAAAAAATCAAATTTCGAATATAATTGAAAAGGTTTGCTTTTGTCTTTCACAGCGACTAAAAAAGGCTCAATGCCGTAATTCTTCTTTAAAAAATCTTTTAATTTATTTATGTAGTCAGTCGGAAAGTAATTTTCTTCTTTTGATTTTGCCGGTATAAGTGTTCTTGCAAGAATATTTTCTTTTCTTAGCCCAAAATGAATGTCTGCATCGCGCATTGCATTTTCAATGTAAAGAGCCGGAGACAGGTCTGATAAAAAAAGCGACATTTCATGTATAAGCTCGTCGTTAGCTAATGCATGTAATTGCTTCTCATCATTATCAGCTAAATCGTATAACAGATTTATAAGAAAAAACAGCGGACCAATTATTATCAGCCCGAAAATTATCAAGCCAAATTTATTAATTAAACCGCCATTACTCATTTTTTAACTTAAATTTGCTATCACTAATTTTTTAAAGCGAAATATTATACCATAAATGTTATAAATACAAAAAAACTCGGCAAAATAATTGCCGAGTTTTTTAGGTGCACGTTATCTTGTAACTGTCAAATTAAAAGACTCAGAGTGGCTGTTGAATTCAGGAGCATACATGCATTGAATTTCGGCTATCCCCGTTTGATATTTACCCGCATGCTGAACTCTGAGTTCGTATTCGAACACATAAGTTCCTTTGGGCAAATAGTCAATGTAAAAATGCGTAGCTGTATCTTTGGGTGCTTCATAATATGCTAAACCGTCTTGATACCTATAATATGACAAAACGCTTACCGGTTCCATACCGCTTCCTCTGGAATCTTTCATATGGATGTATTCCATGTCTCTGTCTGTTCTAAGCTGTATTCTTACTACAACTAAGTCGCCGACTTTAAGTTTTCCGTCAGTAACCGGAGAAATAGTCTGCCCTTTATCCGTATCTTTTTTTACAAAAATGCTTTTTTTGAGTTTTAGATTCGTTTCATGCGGCGTTACTTTACTCATATCTTCAAGATATTGCCAATGCAAAGCACCCCATGCAACGCCTTTGTCCTCTTTTGTCAGCTTGATTTCGCCCATAATGGGCATAACTTCACTGCCTGCATAGATCTTTTGGTAGTATCCCGTGCCGGCCTCAACATTTTCAGGCTTGACAGTTTTACCGCCCAGACTTACTGTGACAAGCTTATCAGAGGCCAGTAAATCTGTGCCTTTCAATACCAAAGAATAAATGGCATCGGTTGTGGCCTTTGTGCTTTTCCAGTTTTGAGTTTGTTTTTGCTTTATTAGCCAAATTTTACACTCTTCAACCGCTTTTTCGTCATTAGTAATTTCTGAGAACAACTCAATCATCATAGCCTGGGTTTCAATCTCTGCTCTGTACCACCAGAACGAGATTTCATTCTCACGCCAGAATCTTCCGAGTTCTTCATTGGTTACGCTGCGTTCTTTTATACTCTTGACAATATCTATAGGTGTTTTTTTGTCGCCCAACCTGTTCAAGGCAAGAGCAATGTGAGCTTGAGAGATGCGATTGGGAACCTTTAGCCAGTTCTGTTTCGCTTTTTCGATAAAGAAGTTAACCGCATCGCTGTGTTGTTTGGCTATCGGATGCGTTTTGATGAAAAAACTTCTTGCGTAAAGATAAAGAGCCGTAATCGGGGATATAGATATATCCTCTTTATAGTTCGGATACTTGATGATTTCTTTGTAAATTTCGTCTATCCAGCTGTCAAGGTAATTCAGAGTTTTTATAGCTATATCTGTGTTTACGCTAACACCCAAATGACGAAGTCTGCCGAAACCTGACATTATGTGTAAAGTAATGTAGTCATTGCTTCTGCCACCGGGGAACCAAGGGAAGCCGCCGTCGTTGTTTTGCATTTTTGCAAGGGTGTTGTAGGCCCTTTCTGTTTCAGATTTAAGACGGTTAGCTTCAAATAAAAGTCCAATTTTGTGTTTTTGTTCTGTTTCGCTCTTTGCGTCAAGTACCCAGGGAGTTTCAAGCAAGGTTACCGATTTGAGATGCTGATTCTTTTCTAGGTTCGAGAAAAGCGCCTTGCCCCCGTAGCGTTCACTTTCAAGCCAAGTGTTGAAGACTTTTCTTATTTTTGGATTTGAATTGGCAACATATGCAGCCAGACTGTTGGCATATAAACGGCTGAAAATTTGCTCGGAGCATTCGTGAGGATATTCCATTAGATACGGAAGTGCCTGTATTGCATACCAAGCCGGATTAGAAGTGACTTCAACCGTTAAGCCCTGATGCTTTAATGTGTCTGATTTTGCTGAATTCACCAGTTTGTCAAACTTAAAGTTTTTGGTTGCCGGACCGTTTATAGGCAAAGGAAGCGATTCTGTCACGAATATGTAGCGAGACAAAACTGACAGATAACCTTCTTCTCCGTCTGAAAGATTCCCCGATGTTCCTACAACTTTGTATTTTATGACACCCGCCATATCAGGAACTTTGAATCTCCAGGCAACAGGTCTTGATTCCCCTGCGGGAACTTCAAAATTCATGGTTCCTTTAAGCCTAAAGTCATTGTCAAGATTTTTATCAGTAACCGAGTCCATTAACGATAAACGAATTTTACCTGATTGTGTCTGCGCGGATAAGTTAGTTATTTTTGCAGAAAATTCCAGTAGATCGCCCTCTCTCAAGAAACGGGGCGGATTAGGTTCTATCATCAAGTCTTTCTGAGTTACGGTTTGCCCGATAATGCCTCCGGCCTGTAAATTTTTGCCATGTGCAAATCCCAAAAATTTCCAAGTAGTTAATGCTTCGGGAATCGTAAACTCAATAGAAACAGTGTTATTATCGCCCATTATGAGGTTAGGGTAGAAAAAGGCTGTTTCGTTTAAGTTTGTTCGCGATGTAACACTGTCTAATGCTGAATCATCGACACTGTTTGAAGCTGTCGAGGCGTCTTTTGCGCCAAGTCCGCCGGCTAAACCCTCTGAGTCTGCTTCTTGCTCAAAACTTAAAGATTTGTTCGATGTCTCTGCCTTTGCTTTAACCAATGCAGAAGGAGCCGGTATGCCTTTTTCCATAATAAAGCTGTCTGCCCTGTCTATGGATGCTTCGTCATACATCATACCTCGCATTCTCATAAAGCCGTAACCATAAAAGTCATTTTGTATGTTGTATGGCAATGCCGGATAAGAGCGCGATCCAATATACGGATGTTGATTTAAGTCATTCCGCCATTGATTAATTGAATATAGTTTATTCGAGAATTGGTTTCTTATCTGTGCGTAATCATGATAAAAACAGCCGAAACCGGTAGTCCAAGAATTAGCGGCATAAGCGTCTAAACTTGCATCATACATGGCAGCAACCATTTCGATTGCATTTTTTTCGGCTTCTTCACCGCTTATGTCTATTCTCCAGGTGTCTTTTTTTCCGGGTTCAAGCTTAGAGGTCATATGAGAAAATTTTAAAGAAAGGTTTTTGATGTCCCAGGGCACTGAAACATAAGAAACTTCTACGTATTCGCGGTTGTCCTTGAATTGTACAACTCTTACGTTGAAGCCTCCTCTGTGTTCTTCGGTTACAGGCATTTCAATTAAAGCTTTGTTAGTATTGGAATCGGTCCAATAAGATTTTATTACTTTATTTCTATGCTCAATTTCGATAAAAGCAGGCCCGGTCTCGTAACCTGTGCTCCAAACTGCGCTGAATTTAGCTCCGGGCAATAGGTTTGAGTTATGGGCTTTAAAGTGAAACGGAATTTTTAAAGCAAATTTCTTCGCTTGTTCATCAATTGATAAAACAGTGGTCTCTGATTTAATTTCTTTGCCATATTTATCTTTAGTTTGAGCGATGATTCTGTAAGCACCTTCAGATAGAGCATTTATGTCACATGAAGCATAGCCGTTATTATCGGTCGTGAACTGGCGAGTAAGAATAACTCTGTCTTCGGACCAGTTTCTTGGGTCTGATAGGTCAGACTTTGCGGCTGCTTCACCGCTGAAATAAGTTCTTCTGACGGGAGCCACAGGCTGTTTTAATCTGGCAATTTTAAATACACCCGAATTTGAAATCGGGCTTCCGTTATGAGTTGTTGTGTTAATTTTTAATGTGAAATCATCTTTGGCACTTATTTCGGGTGCGGCGCTAATATCAAGATTGATTGCGGTATAGCCGATTCTTACGACTTCAGTTTTTGTTCTTGTTTCGCCGTTTCCGTCAGTAACATCTGCAGTAACTTCATAAGAAAAAATGGGGCTTTTAGATTCAGAAATAGTTCTGTCCGGAACAGCTTTAAACTTTATTACAAACTTACCGTTGTTGTCTGTGGTGGTGGTTCCGTGGGCTATTTCCGCAGTTGTCCCGAAATCTCTTATCCACCAATACCATCTGGGGTATCCGACTTTTCTTTTAACTCTGTATTTAACTACTCCCTTGTCAATTGCAGAACCATTGTATGCCATGGCGGTGCCGGACATTTCGACATCATCGCCAAGCTTAAACTCAACAGTTGGAGGCATCAAGTCTACTTTGAATTTTGGTCTTTTATATTCTTCGACTCTTATCGCTGTTTGACCATAAATACTGTTCAAGGTTAAAGAAGACTGACCGCGTCCTGTAATTGAATATCTGCCTGTGAGCCTGTCAGTGGGGGTTGTAAATGTGCCGGAAAAAGAACCGAATTCGTTTGTTCTGAAAGATTCAGTCGTAACATTTTGCCCATTGGGGTCAAGAAGAGAAACGGATACGTTGGCATTTTCAACTACTTTATAGTTGTTGTTGTTTGTGTCAGCCGAATAAGCGATTCCTTTGAAATAGACCGTCTGCCCCGGTCTGTAGATGGCACGGTCGGTGAAAAAATGCAGTCTTTCGGAATAATTCCCCGGTGATTCGGTTCTGCCGACATTAAAGTAATCGGTCATATATGCCATGTCATCGCCATATTCTACTTTAATAAAACCGCTTGCGTTTTTTGAGCCGAATTTATATAGGCCGTCTGAATTTGTTTTTCCGTTAAAGATGAGTTCCCAACCGCGATTGTAATCATATGAATAGGCTTTAACCTGAGCATCTTTTATTGGATTACCGCTTTTGGCATTTATAACAAATACTTCATTATTATTGGCGCGTTTTCTGGAAAAAATACCAAGTTCGCTTATTATAATAGGTGCTACATGCAGAGCATTGCTTGTCTCAGAATAATCTGATCTGACGCTCGCGACCAAATAGTATATTCCTTTGGGAAGTTCAGGCAAATCTATAATTTGTTCGCAAGTTTTGTATTCTTTTCCGGGGTCGAGAGTTATTTCCCATTTTTTAAGTGGGTACCCGCTTATAATTTCAGGGTAATCTTTCCAGTCTACCGAATCAGGTGAGTAATTCTTTGCTCTGGTTAAAGTATTGTTGGGTCTGTCGACTAATTTAAAATAAAGTTTATTAATATTTCGAAAAGATATTTTAACTTGTGATTTTTGAGGTGACATTATCTTTTCGGCCTCTATAGAGACGGTTTTAGTCAAGATCTGCGCTTTTATGACATTAGCCAATTGCTCCCCGTAGGTTTGCGGATAGTTTTCTACGGCTTGATTGATATATTTCAATGCTTTGACATTATCATTTTGGCTTACCAATTCGCGCGCGGCATAAGCTAAGGCTGTGGCAGAATAGGGGTTGTCAGGGTAGTTTTTGACAATGTTTAAAAGTTGAGTAATATATTTATCGCTTACATTATCACCCACCGCAACGTTTTTTGCCCAAGAAAGTCTAATTAAGTCATTGTCAATGAGAGCGTCTGTATTAAGGGTTTCTTTTGCATTTGAAATAAGGCGCTGCAGTATTTTTAATGCTTTGAAGTTCGCCGATTCATCATCAAATGATTCAGGAGTCCAATTAATAAAACTATCGCTATCTGAAAGTGCCGGTGAAGAAGCTTCAATTTCAAATGCATTTTTTGGTTTTGCCGCGCTTTGAATATCTGCCATAAAGAAATCAAGGGCTTCATGAGCAAAAAAATCAAAAAGGGTGGGGCGCAATTTCTCAGGTTGGTTGCCGCCCTCTATAAACCCATAAAGCTTTTGGATAGAAATGTTTTTTAAAGATTCTTCTTCGGATAAAACATTTGTATATAAATTGCTTATATGGTTGAAAAGTTTTGGGAGATCCCAGGCGGTGAAGTCTTTCTCTTCCATGCCTTCAGTTCGATCTCTTTGCATAAATCGATACGAATTTTGGTTGTAATAATGCCAATACCATCTTGCCAAAACAATGTTGAGCAAAGGCTTGACACTATTATCTGCAGCAGATATTTCTTTTTCAAGTCGTATAATTTTTTCTTCGGGCTTGTTGCCTTGAATATTGCCTTCTAATACAATGCGTTCACACATTGCTCTGACTGCATCTGCGATGTCGCCTTCTGCAAGTGCCATATCGTATATGGGGCCAAGATGTTCAATGGCGGTTTGAGGCAATCCCTTTGACTTGGCTTGATTAACTTTTTGCCAAAGTTCAACTTTTGTTTGAGCATTTGCGGGACTGTTCATAAATAAACCCAAAATTCCGAAGACCAAAAAACAAATAACATTTCGCATGTGTACCTCCGTATGGTTTGTACGCCATCTATTCTCAAAATGCACATCACAATCGCAGGATACTATGTGAGATATTATTTAGTCAATATTTTGCACATAAAAATCTTGTGACGATAATTACTGCAAAATAAAATATGTATTGAATATTTTAGCTAAAAAGCTTAGAATAATTGGGCAATTTTGGCTAAATCCAAGATAATTTAAACTGAAGGTAACAACATGTGGGATTATACTAAGTCTGTAATAGATCATTTCGAACACCCAAGAAACGCCGGAAAGCTCAAAGATGCCAATGCCGTCGGACAAGTCGGCTCATTAGCGTGTGGGGATGCCTTAAAGCTGTTTCTTAAAGTGGATCCCGAAACGGAAAAAATCGAAAAGGCTAAGTTTTTAACATTTGGTTGTGCCAGTGCCATTGCAAGTGCTTCTGCTCTTACCGAGCTTGTTGTCGGAAAAACGTTAGACGAAGCTTTGGCCGTTACAAATGAAGAAATTGCCGCATTTTTAGGCGGTTTGCCAAAACAAAAAATGCATTGCTCCGTAATGGGAAAAGAAGCCCTTGAAGCTGCAATAGCAAATTACAGAGGGCAAAGCGTAGAAGAGCATAAAGAACAAGAGGTGCTTTGTAAGTGTTTCTGGGTTGATGAAGAAAAAGTCAGAGAAAACATCAGAAAACACGGATTAAAAACTGTCGAAGAAGTAACCGCATATACCAAAGCCGGCGGCGGTTGCGGAAACTGTATCGGTGATATTAAAAGAATATTGGCAGAAGAAAACGGTTCGATTGTTGAACAGCAAGTTGAACAAAAAAAACCGAAGATGACTAATATTGCAAGAATGAAGCTTGTTTCTAAGGTTATTGACGAAGAGATTGCCCCTATGTTAAGAAAAGACGGCGGGGACATTGAACTTGTCGACGTCGATAATACCGATGTATATGTTAAGCTCAGAGGAGCTTGTGCCAGATGTGCCAATGCAAAAGCCACTTTAAAACACATTGTGGAAGCAAAATTACGCGAATCGGTAGATGAAGACATAAAAATAATTGAGGCTGAGTAATGCAAGAAAAAATGCAGGTTTATCTAGATAATAACGCAACGTGTATGGTTTCTCCGGGTGTAAAAGATGCAATGATGCCCTTTTTCGGTGAATTATACGGCAATCCGAGTTCCATGCATAATTTTGGCGGACAAGTTGCCAAACATCTTGTAATTGCAAGAGAAAAAGTTGCGGCAATGTTCAATGTTGATCCCGATGAAATTGTTTTTACTTCTTGCGGTTCAGAGTCCAATAATCATGCCATAAGAGGTGTCTTGGAGTCTAACAAAGAAAAAAAACACATCGTTACAACAAAAGTCGAGCATCCTGCAGTTCTGAACGTTTACAGGTTTCTTGCAAAAAATAAAGGTTATAAAATTACTGAACTCGGTGTGAATAAACAAGGCGACTTAAATTTAGACGAGTTGAAAACGGTTTTATCGCCTGATACGGCATTGTTGTCTGTTATGGCTGCCAACAATGAAACCGGGAATATTTTTCCTATTAAAGAAATCGCAGAAATTGCTAAAGAAAAGAATGTGGTTTTTCATACTGACGCAGTGCAGGCGGCCGGAAAAATACCGTTAGACTTGAAAAAAATACCTGTAGATCTTTTATCTCTCTCAGGTCACAAGCTTCACACCCCCAAAGGCATCGGAGCTCTCTATATAAGACGTGGAACGGCAATTACGCCATTTATTATTGGGGGGCACCAAGAGAATGGCAGAAGAGGCGGAACAGAAAATGTTCCGTACATCATCGGACTAGGTAAGGCTTGTGAAGAAGCAGTTGCTCACATGAATGAAGAAGCGGGTCACGTCAGCAAGCTGAGAGATAAGCTTGAAGCCGGTCTTAGGTCAGTAATCACTCATACTTACATCAACGGAAACCCTTTAAGCAGATTGCCAAATACAACAAATATCGGGTTTGAGTTTATTGAAGGCGAGGCGATTTTACTACATTTAAGTAAAGCCGGAATAGCCGCAAGTTCAGGCTCTGCTTGCACAAGTGGAAGTCTTGAACCCTCGCATGTTTTGATGGCTATGGGTGTTCCGTTTACTTACGCTCATGGATCTGTTCGCTTTTCTTTATCTCGTTTTACCACAGAAGCCGAAATTGATTACACCATCAAAATTGTGCCGGATGTAATCAAAAACCTAAGGGAACTGTCTCCATTTTATGAAGAGTAAAATTTTTCTTTAAGTTTTTCTTCAATAAGCGGGGTAACCATTTTTGATATGTCGCCTTTGTATCTTGCGACTTCTTTGACAATGCTTGAGCTCAAGAATGAATATCTGGGTGAAGACATTAAAAAGATCGTTTCAATATCTTTGGCGAGTTGATGATTAACAGAAAACATTTGCATTTCAAATTCGTAATCGGAAACCGCGCGAAGACCGCGTATAATTGCGCAAGCTTTAGTTTGATGGCAGAAATCGACCAAAAGACCGTTAAAGTGAATAACTCTGACATTCAGAATGTCTTTTGCTGCTTCGCTTATCATTTCAACTCGCTCTTCCGGTGAAAATAAACATGACTTGCTCGGGTTTACCAACACACCGACTATGATATGATCAAAAAGACCGGCTGCTCTTTTTAAGATATCGCAATGACCATTGGTAAACGGGTCAAAACTTCCGGGATAAATAGCAACTCTCATAGCAAATTTCCCTTTTTAATATAATCATTAAGGTCGAAGCCTGAAAAATGCATCAGCTTGTTAAAAGCAGCTACAGGAAAACCTACTACATTAAAATAGCATCCTTCAATTCTTTCGACAAATAAGCCTGCATGTCCTTGGATCCCGTAAGCGCCTGCCTTGTCATAAGGTTCGGAAGTATCCAGATAAGTTTCGATATCTTTTTCAGACAGTTCTTTAAAAAAAACGTAAGTGGTTTCAGATCGTGATATGCTTTTTTTTGTCTCGGCATTAAATATTGCAACCCCTGTGATTACAAGATGTCTTTTACCTGATAATGATTGTAATATAGCTTTGGCATCATTGCGGTCTTTTGGTTTGCCCAATATTTTGCCGCCTTGTACAACTATGGTATCTGCGCCGATTACTAACCCGGAATTTACGGTTTTTGATGCGTGAAGAGCTTTTAAACAAGCTAATCTCGAAACAAGATCTTCGGGATTTAAATTAGCGCAGTCTGATAAGTTTTCTTCATAAGGTGATTCAAGATATTCAAAAGGAATTTTTAAAGTTTGCAGAATTTCTTTTCTGCGAGGCGATTTTGAAGCCAGGTAAAGTTTTGGCAAATTCATGCGTCAGCGGTTCTCCTTAAAAGTTCATTAACAATTTTTGCTACGATATAACCGGAGGGGATAGAGACCCAAATCATTATAGCTATATGAAACATAAAATTGATGTTTTCTGCAAACATTATTTGTATTACTGCCAATTGAGATAAGTTATTGATTAAAGCACCCGAAATACTCAATATTTCATTCGTGACCTTAGAAAATGCTTTGTAAAGCAACCCCATCAATAAGGCTGAAGAGAGTGCTCCGACAAAAGACATTATAAATACGGGAGAGAAAAGGGTTCCTAATAAAAGCGATGCTAAAAAAGTGCGAAATATGGCAACAATAACACCACCCGCCGCCGAAAGTTTTACCAGAGCATAAAGAGATAATGCGTTTGCCAGTCCCGGTTTAAGCCAAGGCAAAAAACGCGGCAAGGGCGATTCAATGATTTGAAGTGCGGCAGCTGATGCAACCAGCATGGCTAAAGTTGTATATTTTTTAAGCATTATTGTCCGGTTACAGCATCAAAATTTTGAACTGTTGGGTTAATTATAATTCCGTTAGGAACACATATTAAAGGGATGTTTTTGCATGAGCCCATTCTAACACAGTTTTGATTAGGACATGGAGATTTTTCAATTCTAACTTCGTCATTATTATTCCATGTAATTACGGATTCTCCTAAATAACCTTTTACAACTAGCCGGTTCGATGAAGGTCTGAAAAATGTTTTATTTAGTGCAAGCACCCTTACTTCATATTGTGCAGAATTTTGCGATTTAAAATGAAAATAATAGGCAACCGCTGAAATTGTAAGAAGTGTAATAATAAAAATCAGATTGTTTTTTTGCATTATTTTGTAGTATTCAGCAGAAAAAAATCATTGCCTTTTTTTGAGAGAACAACTTTTTTGTCAGCGGTTAAAAAGAGTGCTGCTAACGAAAGTTCTTCGGCTATTTTATAGGCAGATTCTTTAGGCATGGCAAATAGGGCTGTGCTCAGAATATCAGCTTCTTCGGGAGTCTCTGCTATAACAGAGACCGAAACAAAATCTTCGGCCGGAAACCCTGTCAGCGGGTTCATAATATGCCCGTATTTTATGCCATTGATCTCTACAAAGCGCTCGTAATTACCTGATGTAGAAATGCACATAGCAGAAGGGAGCTTAGCGGTAGCTAAAAATGATTTTTCGATCGGGTTCAAGACAGCTATTGTCCATTCGCTTTTATCGGGCTTAGTGCCCATAACTTTGATGTCGCCTGCATCGTCTATAAGAAACGTGTGACAACCGGCATTTACCATCGCCCGGGCTGCCAAGTTTATCGCATAACCTCCGGCAATGCCGCCGAAATCAATTTTCGCACCATGTTTTAAATGCGCATAATCTTTATCAAAAGACAATACTTTCGTTAAGCCGGCAAATTCGTTGATTGTGTCTTTTATAAGTTCTTTGTCGGGCAATTGCGAAGGAATGTTGCCGTAAAACCCGTAAAGCTTATTAACTATTGCAAATGAAGGGTCAAAATAACCTTCTGTAATTTTATAATATTTAAGAGAAAGATCTGTTATATTATCTAAATGTATGGTTCTTGTTGCTTGAAAATTGGTGTTTAATGCACTCAACTCAGAGCTTTCAATATGGAATGACAAAGCTTCTTCAATTTCATGAAAAACTTTAAAAGCTTCATTAATGGCACTTTGTGCATTTGGCGGCCAAGCTTTTACAGTAATAACTGTATCCATCATTAAACGACTTTCTGATATTGGCTTATTGTTATAATCATGTAAGTATAATACAAGCGAAGTCAGCAAAATAAGTGTTGTTATAATTATCTTTTTCATATTTTTTACAGGCTACAATTTAACATGCAAATCAATTAAAATGTAACTATTTAATAATTGGTATTGCATATTTTGCCGAAAAATGTATAGAATCACATTCATGATATCTGCTCATTATGAGTAAAAAATAAATCGGAGATTAAAGATGCTAAAAGTTGATAAAGTTCGCAAAATTAGATTAGATGATGAAGACGAACCTGAAAATGAATATGATGAAAAATCAACAGAGGTCAATGAGATAGTAGAAAGAAAACTTCTTGAAAAAAGACAGATTTTTTTATGGGGTGTAGTTGATGACGATTCGGCCCGTGATATGGTTTCTAAACTACTTTATCTTGAAGCTATGGCACCCGGTGAACCTATAACTTTCTTTATTAATAGCCCCGGCGGAGTAATCTCTTCGGGAATGGCTATTATTGATACTATGAATTTAATTACTTCGCCTGTTACAACGGTTTGCATGGGATTGGCGGCCTCTATGGGTTCTTTAATCCTTTCTGCCGGCGTCAAAGGAAAACGTTTTGTTTTTCCCGGCGGTAAAGTAATGATACACCAGCCAAGTGTTGAATTTTTATATGGTCAGGCTACTGACCTTGAAATTCAAGCTAAGCAAATTGTAAAAACCAAAGAATTGACTGCTTCAATTTTAGCCAAAAATTGCGGTCAGAAAAAAGACAAAGTATTAAAAGATATGGACAGAGATTATTGGATGGATGCTCAAGAGTCTATTCAATACGGAATTGTAGACGATATCTATAAAATTGTATAATAAGAATACAAGCGGAGAACATTTCGAGACAGCTGCGAAAAATTCGCTGCTGTCTCTTTATAAATATTTTTTAATCGATTTAACGAACACAATCAAAAAACCCGTTAAAGGGCTAAAAATTCTTGAAATTGGCTGTGGACCGGGTTTTATGCTTGAGCAATTTGAGTCTGCCGGGGCAGAAGAAATAGTTGGTGTTGATATTTCTCAAGACATGTTGCAAAGAGCTGCGAAAAGAAGTGAAAAATCACTAAAAGTTCAAGCTGATGTTGCAGATTTACCTTTTGAACCCAATATTTTCGACATTGTGTTCAGTCGAGGCTCAATATTTTTCTGGCATGACTTGGATAAAGCTTTTAAATCAATAAGGCAAGTGACCAAAAATGGCGGTACAATATTTATCGGTGGCGGGTATGGCCTTAGTACGCCGGAAGAAATTATTAAGAAAATCAGAGAAAACCGAGGTGACTCAAAACAAAACGACATCCCGAGATTAGATCCCGAAATGTTGTGTAAGAAAGCTCAATCATACGGTGATTACGCAGAAATTTTAAGCGCACCGAAAAGGGGCTTTTGGTTAAACTGGAAAAAAGGCGAAAGCTGACTCAGTCCCAGCGCCCGACGTATCTGACTTCCTCTTCGAGCTCAACACCGTATAGCTCTTTGACTTTATCAATCAAGATTTTTGCCAATGATCTTACATCTGAAGCCTTTGCGTTGCCTTTATTAATAATGAAATTCGCATGGTTTTCATAAACGCATGCGCCACCGAAACTAATTTTCTTAGCTCCGATTTTTTCTAATATTTCTCCGGCTGCTCTTCGTCTTGATTCACCCGGTTTCGGTGGCAAATTTTTAAAAAAGGAGCCTGCACAGCCTATTTCTTTGCCGGGGTGCTTTGTTTTGCGTGTTGCCTTTATTTGAGCAATTTCTTGTGCAATAGCCTCAGGGTTCCCTTGTTTTAGTGCAAAAGTTGCCGAAAGAACTATATGGGATTCTCGCTTTAAAATACTTGTTCTGTATGAAAAATCAAAAAAATCTTTGTTAACAGTTTTTACAACGCCGTCAGAAAGAAGTATTTCTGCCTCAAGCAATATGTCTGAAATGCTTTTTCCGTAAGCTCCTGCATTTCCACATATTGCGCCCCCCAGACTACCCGGGATACCGGCAAAAGGTTCGGCCCCGGTAAAACCCTCTTTTTCTGCTGTATTTACAAGTTCGCTAAGCATATGACCGGTGGATAATGTTATGGTTTGATTATCAAAATCAATTTGCTTTATGTTTTTTATGGAGTTTTGTATAACAAGTCCGGCAATTCCTTTGTCCGAGATAACTAAGTTTGAGCCGCCTCCAATGACAAAATAGGGTAAATTTGCTGTTTTGGCATAATTTACCGCATCAACTATGTCTTGCGCCGTTTCAGCTTCAAAAAAGAAATCGGCAGGACCGCCGATATGAAAAGTAGTCAGATCTTTTAACGGGTAATTATTTTTGATAAGTTTTTCATTAAAGGGCATATTAATTGAGAATATCTCTGATTATTGTGATTTTCATTTTATCACCTTGAGTGACATTTTCGGGAACATCATGACCTAATCTTAATTGACCGAATACTGTGTATTGACCGTCGAGGTGAGGAATCTCATCAAGACAAATATAAAATTGGCTTCCTGCAGAATCCGGGTGACCGGCCCTGGCCATAGCTAATGTGCCCTTAAGATGTTTTCTTGAATTGAATTCAGCTTTTAATTTATAACCTGCATCACCGGTTCCTGTGCCTTTAGGGCAACCGCCTTGAATTACAAAGCCGGGAACAACGCGATGGAAAATAAGACCGTCGTAAAAACCTTTTTTAATTAAGGCCAACATGCTTTTAACGTGTTCGGGAGCAACGTCCGGAAACAATTCAAGATACATATTTCCCTTTTCGGTTGAAATGCAAATTACAGGATTTGTGGGCTTTTCTAAGGTCATTTTACTTAGAATATCATCATTTGAATTGTTCGAGGCTTTTGGTTGATTTGCATCGGCGCAAGTTAAGGGAAATAAAACAATCAAACCTAATAGTAATATTTTAATCACTGCTTTGACTCCGTAAATAAATTTGAACCATTCTAAATTAAAAGTTGTTAAATATCAAGGTCTAATTGAGCTCGTATTGGACGGTGATTTTTACCCAAGTTTCTTGAGGTTCGCCACTTATTAAAACCGGTGTAAAAATCCAGCGTCTTAAACTTTGTGCTCCATTAATGGCGAGTTTTGGGTCTATTGTGGAACTCATTGTAACAACATCACCTACAGTCCCGCTTGGAAGTATTAATACCCGATAAACGGCATTCCCGTGAACTCCTTTTTGTCTGGCCCAATCGGGGTAATCAGGTTCAACTCTTTTTACTATTCCGGGTGCTGAAAAATTATCGCTGTTGCCGCCAAAAGCTTCAATTGAGCCAATAGCAAAGATCCCTGAACCCTTGTCAGAGTTCTCTTCTATTCCTGTCTTGTTTTCAAAAAAATCTTGAACAGAAACTTGTTCCATTTCATTTTCAAACATAGAGTCAGGCATTAGCATTTCACTGATTTCGGCGCTAAACATAGAATCTGAGATTTCTGAGGTTAGAGGCGCAGTTCTTGAAGGAGTAAGTGCGTAGTCACTTTTAATGTCGAAGGAAGGACTTAAGTGAGTTGGTTTTATTATTACCGGTTTTTTCTCGGGTTCATTTTGAACAATAACAGGTTTAGCTTCTTCGGCAACTTTAATAGGAACTACCGCAGCAGTAGTTTTTGCTGAGGCAATATCAGTTTTAACTATTGTTGTATTAGGCTTTGGTTTTGTGTTTGTTATAAGATTCTTAGGCTCTGTTTTTGGGGTAGATACAATTGCCTGCTTTTTTGTAATCTTTTTTGCGGTCGGTTTTAGTGCAGGTTTTGGCGCAGGTTTGGCAACAGACGCGGTGTTTGTTTTAATTGTTTTAGTTTCAACTTTTTTAACGGGTGCAGTTTCAGGTTTAATGGCTTTTTGAGAGTTTCCTTCTGTTGGTTTTGCCCCTGAGATATCTTTTGCTTCGGCTACCGAACCGGCTTTTGGTCGTTCTGTTGCTGCAAATAATTTTACAGGCACAGAAATTTTGTTAACCTTTTTTATTTCAGTTTTGTAGAGCGCGAAGTATATCGTTAAAATAACCAACAGAATAAGATGAATAAACAAAGATAATTGAAATTCATCAATTCCTTCGAGATTTCTGTTTTTAATTTGCTTTAATAATTTCATTTTATTGGCAAAGTTGTGAGTCCGATGTTTGAAGCCCCTGAACTGCGTATTTGATCCAATACTGTTACGATACGTCCATAATTGGCATCTTTATCGGCTTCGATAAGAATTGGTCTGTCCGGAGAGTTTTTTGTCCAAACTTTAATTTGCTCTATTAATGCATTGGTTTCTATTTGTTTTCCGGCTATAAAAACGAATCCATTTTTTCCGATTTGGACAGTCATGTTGTCTTTTTCAACCGAACTTGAATTAGATGCTTTCGGAACATTTACGGGAACTTTTTCTTTATTTGTCGCAAAAGAGCTTGTTATCATAAAGAAAAAAACCAAAAGCAGAACAACGTCTATTAGATTAGTTACGACTATTTGAGGTCTGTTCTTTTTTCTTTTAGGCAGCAAGCTTTTCAACTTTGACCTCCATAGTATTAACAGTATTAGCGAGGTCCAAGGAATAGATTTCTACTTGTTCGATAAACTCAGTGCTTTTTGCTTCGCACCAATTGTGGGCAACCATAGTTGGAATACCGACCATTAAGCCTGCGGCTGTAGTATAAAGAGCTTCAGAGATGCCGCCGGCCAATGCTGTCGGGTCACCGATTCCGATGGTGGAAATGACTTTGAAAGCTGTTATCATGCCCGTAACGGTACCGGTTAATCCAAGTAATGGGCTGATTGTTGAAATTGTAGAAAGTTTGGCCAAGTGGCGGTCATATTTTTTAACCTGAATCAGAGCCTCTTGTCTCATAACATCAAGCAGATCATCTTTTTCTAAGTCAAGATTATCAATTCCGGCGGCTATTATGTTTGAAAGCGGGGTGTTTTCCTCTCGGCATATCTTCATTGCTTCAAGATAGTGTTTGCTTACTATAGCAGCTTTAACACGCTTCATGAAAGCAGGACCATTATAGGCATTTCTTTTGTAAAATCTAATTCTTTCTATAAGAATTGCCAGTGCAAATACGGAACAAAAGGCAATTGGGATCATTACCGGTCCGCCGCTGATAAACAGGTCGAAAATAAAAAAGTTTTGCATAATTTGCCTCCGTATACATCTATTTCTCTATAGTTATCGACAATTTTAAGTGTTGGATTAAGTTAATTAAAAGTGAGCTTCAAGCCCGCCAATAAAAACTCTTCCTTCTTCTTCAACGTCAAATCTGAGTTTTTTTGCTTCGTCGTACAGGTCTCTGATTTTAATATAGGCAGTGTAGGTTTCGTTTGCTTTGTATTTAAAAGCTATATCTGATCTGCTGTAGTCGCTAGCGCTTTGAATTGTCGGCAAAGCCCCTATATAAATGCGAGCTCTTCTGTCGTATTCAACTCTTCTGGAAAAATTAATATCAAGCTTGTTTTTTTGGTAATTTGCGTTTACGTTCATCAAACGGCGCGGTTCATATGAAATGCGTCTGTTTGCATTTTCATTTCTTGGATTTTGAAATGTGTAGTCTATGTCAAAAACAAAATGATTTTCGACTTTAAAATTTGATTTTAAGATGACTCCCGTTCGTTTTGCTTCCATAAAGTCGTAGACCGAACCTGTTAAGTTGCTTCCGGGGTCAAATTGGTCGCTGTATTCGATGGCATCGTATTCGTTTTGAGTAAAGAGATCAACTCCGAAGGTGTCTCCGTTAATATTCTTAAATTTAAATGTGCCTTTTGCTGTTTTGATTTTAGAAGCGACTATTTTTTTTGCATTAGATTCAACATAATGCCGGGCCATAAATATTTTTTCAAAACTATCATTTTTTAAATCTTCGTCATAGCTGAAAGTGAAGAGCCAAGGTTCGCTTAATTTGTGGTTGATGGTGAGGTATGGAGATGTTGAGCTGCGTTGCATCGATTTCATTAGTTTAAATCCGAAACAAGCATTTGATTTTTGAGAGATTTCATAATCTGTTCCAAACCCAACAGATGATTTTGTAAAATCCATGCTTCTTTCAGAGCTTATGTCGAGGTCTTCTTTTTTCAGTTCAAATGTTGCACGATTCCTAAACTTATTTTCAGATTTTCTTAAATATGTGCCTGAAAACCCAAGACTGAATATTTCTTGATTTTTTAAAAAACCGGCAATACCGCTTCTTACGTCTCTGTCTAAATGATCAACAGTCAGTTCGCCTTTTAAATAGGCACCGTCTTCTTGAGTTGTGCTTCCGCTGAATGAAATTCTTTTGACAGCAGTTTCTGCGCTTGCCTTAGGCGTGGGATTGGTTCTTGTTCCTCTGATTCCGAAATCATCTTTAGAAATTTCGCCGTCAACGGTAAATATTGCTCCAACTTCTGTTGTTGTGCTTATATTACCGGTTGCTCCTATGTATTTTGTATTTGTATCAGTTTTATAACCTTTTCGACTTTCTGTTTTAAACATGGCATTTCCGTTATAGCCTTCGTGATTGCCTTTTCCATGTAAGATAAATTCTCCGCCGTTGTTATTGCCGATTCCTGCTGCAACGGAGACTTCTCCGTCAGATCGTTTATTGAAAGTATTAATTGGCTTTTTTTCGGTCATGGGTCTATAATCCTGAACTCCTTCAATCGGAGCGAGAGCCGGCATTTCATTCATTTTATCTTCAGGTGTAAATGACAACATGTGTTGGCTTATGTCAATTTTTGTTGATTGCGCATCTTTGCCTACAACCTGAACTTTGCCCATGTCAAATGTGTCGGCTGCGTATGAAGTTGCTGAAAGTGCTGCTGCTATTGCAATTGCAGTAATTTTTTTTAATTGCATGGTTTGTCTCCGAATTTAATCTGTTAATAACATCGGCAATTAAATTATCTTGTTGAAAAATAATTCATTTAAGAAATACAGCAAATACTAACCTTTTTGGGGTTCATTTTTCAAGACCTTATTTAATATTGCGTGAGTTATTGACAGTACTAAGGTTAGAGGAGTAAACTTGTATGATAAATTCTGTAAAGGGAGATAAAGAATGAATATGCGTATGGCAGCAGCTTTGTGCGGCGCAGCCTTGCTTTTTGCGACTGCTTCACATTCAGCTCCTAAGAGTTTGGTAAAAATTCAGAAGATTAGTAAAATTCAAGCCGCAAAAATAGCAAGTCTTGGTTATGATGTTGTAAGCATTAAAGACGGTTATGCGGAAGCGGTGCTTGACAAAGCCGAAGCAACAGCACTGAGCGGCAAAGGTTATTCCCTAAAAACATTGATTGCAGATTTAGATAAATATGTTGAACAAATGAAAGGCACGCAAAATAAAACTGATGCCTACTATAATTATGCCAAAGTAGAAACAGTTTTGGGCGATTGGGCAAAGAAATATTCTGAAATTTGTCGCCTTGAATCAATCGGAAAATCATGTGAAAACAAAGATATTTGGGCGTTGAAAATTAGCGATAACCCTCAAAAAAATGAGCAGGAACCTGCTGTTTTGCTCATGGGGGCCCATCACTCACGAGAGTGGCCGTCGATTGAAGTTCCGATGGCGGTTGCTGAAAAGCTTTTAACTAATTATTCAGAAAACCCTGAAATCAGGCGCCTTGTCGATACAAGAGAAATATGGATCGTGCCTGTGGTAAACCCCGATGGCGTAATCTACAGCATGGAAAAAAGTAAGTTTTGGAGAAAAAACAGACGTAAAAATTCCGACGGAACTTTTGGAGTTGATTTAAACAGAAACTACGGTTATCAGTGGGGTGATGTCGGTTCCAGCAATAGCGGTTACTCAGACACATATCATGGGCCGCACGCTTTCAGCGAACCTGAATCAATTGCAATAAAAAAACTGGCTGAACGTGAAAAGTTTCAGGCAAGTATTTCTTATCACACATACTCAGAGTTAATTCTTTATCCTTTTGGTTACGCCCATAATGTTAATAATCCCGACAGTAAAATTTTTGTAAAATTGGCTGAGGAAATGTCAAAGATGAATGGGTATCGTCCGCAGAACAGCGCCCAATTATACCCTGCAATGGGTGATTTGGATGATTATTTGTATGGAAGCGAAAAAGTTTTGTCGTTTACATTTGAGCTTTGCAAATCGTTTATTCCGCCTGCAAATCAGATACCTTCTTTTACTGCTCCCAATGTTGAGGCTGCTTTGCATTTAATAGACAAATCAGGCACTTACGCTATGGCAATTCCGGGAAATAACCCCGGTTTGGCTAATAATCTTGATTTTGATGACGCTTTAACTGCTGTTTCCGATATAAACGCAATTTTTGGAAACGAACGAAATATAGTTATGAGAAATGAAGTTTTGAAGCAACTTGATGTAATAAGCAAAAGATTGGCTCAGCTTACAGTTGAAGACTTGAAACATCAAAGCACAGAGAAGTTGGATAGATTGCGTTCAGAGCAAACCGCTTCTCTCGCGCTTTCATATGTTCGCACACGTCTTTTGTTTGATGAAGGGCATAATCCCGGTAGTTATGGCGTTGAATTGATCAATAGTGTAAAAAATAAGTAAAAAATTTATTTATTATTTTTAATCTATAAAACCGCATTAATAATGCGGTTTTATTTTGTTCGTAAGTATGGTATACTTCTTGCATTGATGAATTTGACGGGTAAACTATGATTGAAACAATAACTATATTTGATGTGTCTGTGTATAGCGGGTACAGTTATATCGGGCATTGTAAAGAGTTCCTTTGGAATGTTAAAAGCAGACAAAGCGGAGATTTTATATTTAAAGGTTTGGTTTGCGAGTATGATTTTGAAGAAATGATGCTCAGAAAAGATCTATTTTTAAGAACTCAAGAAAATAAAGAATATGTCCTTGAAGATTTTGTTATCACAGATGTTAGCCAAATAGGAAGGCTGCAGGGGTCAGCTAAGAGCATTAAAATTCTCGACAGTAGTTTTCCCGCTATTAAGGCATTTATAGAAGACGAAAAAATCGTTTTGTCAAAAGAAACACAATTAGAAGCCTTTAAGGCAGTTTCAGATGTGGTGCATCAGGTTAAAAACGATGCAGTAATTAATGGCGAACAAACACGCGCTGTAATGAGAACGCTTGTTGATGAGGTTTTACAGGCACCCGATGCGATTATGAATTTAATGGATATTAAGTCGTTTGACGACTATACATTTACTCATAATGTTAACGTTTCAGCTATATCCTTGTTGATCGGTTCTTCAATGGGCTTGGCAAAAGATGAACTTGAAGAGCTTGCTACCGGCTGTATGCTTCATGATGTCGGAAAGATTAAAATTGCAATCGACCTTTTAAATAAAGAGGGCAGTTTGTCTGATGATGAGTTCGTTGAGTTAAGGTCTCACCCAAGACAAGGTTACGATATATTAGTTAAGTCTCGTGGTTTATCGGAAGAATCACGTCTTGTTGCTCTTCAGCATCATGAAAAATTTCAGGGGAACGGTTACCCGGCAAATCTTCGCGGAAATGAAATAACTTTGTATTCAAGAATTTGTTCTGTTGCAGATGTGTATGATGCTTTGACAACCGATCGTCCTTATCGCCTTGCCATGTCGCCTTATGATGCTATTAAAATCTTAACCTCAGGAATAGACAGGCATTTTGATCCGAATGTTTTAACCGCTTTTATAAGAAAATTTTCTCTTTATCCGGCCGGCAGTTTTGTGAGATTAAATGACGCATCAATTGCATTGGTGTTGCGCAATAACCCCGAATCTGTTATTCGTCCTGTCGTTAAATTATTAAAAGACAGCAAGGGAGAAAAATACCCGGACAGAATAGAGATAAATCTTGCTGAGTCAAGTGGTCTTTATATCGTAGGCCAAGCTTCTCTAACAGACGCAAAAATATTATAAAACAAAATGGGAACTTCTTTTGAACATAGCAAGTCTAATGAATATGTAGGCACTCAAGAACAGCTCTTGCTTGAACGAATTCAAAACGGTGATAAAAAAGCGTTTGCTGATCTTGTGTCCGATTACGAAAAGCCTATTTACAGAATATGTTACAGATTCTTCGGTAACGAAGAAGATTCATTAGATACTGTTCAGGAGGTTTTTATAAAAATTTACAGATATATCGGCAAGTTTGAAGGCAAATCATCTTTAAAAACCTGGATATACAGAATAGCTGCTAATACTTGTATAACAGCATTTGAAAAGAAAAAGAAAGAAAAAGAAGGTTTTTTTAAAGTTTTTTCTGATTGGTTTAACTCGTTTTACCAAACTTCACCCGAAGATCAAGTAATTGAACGAGAAACAAGTTTCCTAAATGTAAAAACGGTTACCGAAAAACTTTCCGATTTACCCGAAATTTATCGAATGCCTGTTATTCTTAAAGACATTGAGGGTTTTTCAATGGATAAAATCAGTGAAATCTTGGAAATCCCGCTTGGGACTGTCAAATCGAGAATAAACAGGGGTCGTGCAATATTGCATGATTTGCTGCGTCCTTACTATAAGGGAGAAAGTTATGAATGACAAAGCCGAATTTGAGAAAAAAATAACCTCTGTTTTAGCAGAATCAGTCGAGATTGATTATCCTGCAAATTTGCATAATAAAATTATGCATGGACTGGAAAGTGAAGTATCTGCAGTTTCAGGCAGACCGATCAATATGTTTTCTTACGGTTTTGCTTTTGCCTGTGTTTTTATCTTAATTGCTTATTCTGCTTTTTATTTTCTAACTTTAAATACATCTGATTTAGATAATAATATAGATAAACCCGGGGTTATTGTAACAAACATGAATCAAGGTGACCTCGAAGATGTTACAGAAGAAGAAATTAAACAGTTTTTTGTCCAACTTAAAAAATATAACGAACAGCAAAAATCTCTAAATTCAAATCTGCCTGAGAATAGTGTTCCCGAAGCTTTCTTAGCTTCTGACAGATAAAAAATATGAATATGTTGAAACAAATAAGTATATTTTTCATTTTCTCTTTGTTTTTTTCATTCGTTGCCGCCTCAAACGCAGCTCCGGCTGAATTATTCGGCACCAACTTAATTGCAGATATTGCCGACAGAGTAAGTCCTGCTGTTGTAGCTATTGAATCAGTTCATTATGTTCGCACCAGACGCGCTGTAGGGACGGGCGATCCGATGCTTGACAGACTTTTTGGACATTTATTTGCCGATGATTTTTCGGGGCATAATAATGTAATTCCAAAAAAAGGAAGTGGTTCAGGAGTAATTATCAGTGTCGACGGACATTTATTAACCAATGAGCATGTAATTAATGGTGCTGACGAAATTTTGGTTAAATTATCTGACAATAAAACATTAAAAGCTAAGGTTGTCGGAAAAGACCCACAAACTGATTTAGCCGTTTTAAAAATTGATTCTGAGACGTCTTTGCCTTTTGTTCCCATAGGTGATTCATCTAAAAATAGAGTAGGGGAATGGGTTATAGCAATAGGCAACCCTTTTGGCTTGGGCATTACCGTTACGGCAGGTGTCATATCTGCGATAAATCGGGACATTTCCGTAGAAAAAGATCGTGCGTTCAGAGATTTGATACAGACAGATGCTTCTATAAACCCCGGAAATTCCGGGGGAGCATTGGTCAACTCCAGAGGCGAATTAGTCGGTGTAAATACAGCAATTATTCCTTATGGACAAGGAATCGGCTTCGCTATTCCCGTTAACAGAGCCAAGAGAATTATTGGTGATTTGATCGAATACGGCAGAGTTAAAAAAGCGTTTGCCGGTGTTTCTGTTCAAACTGTGACCCAAGAATTGGCCGCCTATTTTAATATTCCCAATGAGGGAGTTTTGGTAACAGAGGTAATAAAAGATTCCGCAGCGGGGAAAGCAAATCTAGTTCCCGGCGATGTTATTCTCGAGATTGACTCGCGTAAAATAGCTTCAAATGATGATTTTCAAAAAATATTAGACGAATATCGAGTTAATGACAAAGCAGTTTTAACCGTTTTAAGAAAAGGGAAGAAGGGTAGACGAGAAATAGAATTTAAAGAAAATCCACTGAGTAAAAATGTTCTCGGCATATCTGTTTCCGATTGCACTGACAAAAACATAAAGCGTTACGGTTTATATGTAGACAGAGGTTGTGTTATAACGGGAATCGCGAAAGGTTATCCTGCTGACCGTGCCGGATTAGAACCCGGAGATGTTATTTTACAAATTAATAATGAATTGGTATTAAAAGAAAAAGATTTTAATAAGATAATCAAGGACCTTTCAGAGGACACTCAAATTATCTTGAGAGTTGTACGAGGTCGAAGATCGACTTTATTACTAATAAAAATAGAATAAAATAAAAAAAAAATTGCATTGAATGGATTTCATGCGTATAATCGAAAAAAACGTCACCCACGGAGGGAATTATAGTTATGCAACTAGCCCAAATTTTAACAAAGAATCATGTTTTTCTCAATTTCGAAGCCGAAAACAAAGAAGAGGCAATTGAGAAATTCATACAGATGCTCGAACAGTCGGGAGCCATAAAGGACCCCGCAGTTCTTAAAGATGCTCTGTTTGAAAGAGAAAAACTTGGTACCACAGGTGTAGGTTCAGGAATTGCTATGCCACATGCACGCTCGGGAGCAATCAAAGAATTAACCGTTGCTTTTTTTCGCTCAGAAAAGGGGTTTGATTTCAAGTCAACTGACGGAGCGCCTGTTAACCTTGTCTTTTTATTGTTGGCTCCTGTGTCTTCAGGCGGCCCATATTTGAAGCTTCTTGCAAAAATTTCAAGGCTTTTGCGCGGTGATGATTTCAGAAGCAATCTTATGGTTGCAAAAGACATTGACGAAGTTCTTCAAATTATCAAGGACAACGACTGATTATTTCAAAATAAGGCTTGTGCGATGGTTGGTTTAACAATAAATAAATTCAAAATTTTGTTGCTGATTTCTGTTTGCGTCATGGGTGATTCGATGTTTTCTTTGCCCTTTAAATCAGCTGATTGTACAAGCAGTGTTTTGTATGCCCGGGAAAAAAGCAAACCAAAGCAGAGTTCTAAAAAAAGCAATAAAAAATCCGGCAGTAAAAATGAGAAAACAAAGTCTTCGCCTCAAGATGCCGCCTCAGCTCTAAGTCCAGACGACTTAGGTCATTTGCCCGAACCGGATTTGGCGAAGAATTATGTTCCCGACATCTATAGATGTCCTGATTGTGGTTATGAACAGGATGTTTCGGGCACTTGCCCGGATCACCCAACTGTAGATTTGGTTATCATTCGTGATAAAGCGCGAAATCCCTTGGCTCCGGTAGAATATGACGGGAACGAAGATATTATTGTAGATATCCCATTAAAAAATGTAGTTTTTAAGAAAGAAATCCTCGAAGAAAACAAAGCAGAAGAGTCTAACGATTCAAAAACCGACACAAAATAATGAGAGAAAACATAAAAAAATTGATATTAGGTTGTTTGTTGTTCGCGGGGTCGACTTTTTTTGTTGCGCCTTGCAATGGTCAAGCCTTTGATGAGGTTGTTAAAAGCAGTTATATCTCGGTAAGAAAAGAAGCCAAGTTTAATTCGGTTATTGTCGCAAAAAAAATTAGAGGCGACAGATACCGTATGCTTTTCGAAGATAAATATTGGATGCGCGTTGAATTTGAAGATGGCTTAACGGGTTGGCTTTTCAAAACTGTGACAATGAAAACTGAACCCGAGAAAAAAAACTTGGATCCAAAAGAAACGAGTTCAGATAAAAATAAGCCAAATGAACTTAAACCGGGTAATGAGAACATTACTCCAAAAAAGCCTGCGGCACAGGCAAAAGACACTCCAAAAGATTCTAGGCTGCCACAGGTTGCAAAAGAAACCTCGACCGATGCAAAAGCTAATACTGATAAGCCACTTGCTGTTGCCAAACCCGAACCCCCTGTTAAGCCCTTGTTAGTGGCAGAGACCTCTTTAAACGCAGAAGAGCTTTATAATGAAGCAATAATTCTTTACGAAAAAAGAAAATATGAAGAAGCTCTTGAGAAAAATTTATTTGCCTCTAAAAAAGCTCCTAAAAACGCAGAAATACTTAATAATATCGGTAATTGCTTGTTTAAACTTAACAGAACAGACGAGGCTCTTGAATATTGGCTGACTGCACTCAAGGTTTCGCCAAAGTCAGGTAAGATCTGTAACAACATAGGAATTGCATATTACCAGCTGAATAAATCAAAAGATGCTATTGAATATTACAAAAAGGCCATTCTTTTTGAGCCTGATTTTCCTGATTCTTATTATAATTTGGCTTCAGTCTATGGTTTTATCGGCGACTTCAAAAATGCAATTTTGAACTACAAGCTATTTTTGGAGCAAAATCCCCAAGAGGTTATGGCAAAGCTTGCCACCGAGCGCATTGAATACTGCGAAAAACAAGTAGCCCGCAACTAATGTTTTAGTTTCCGTATTCTCTGTTAAAGCAAAATAATGAGCCTGATTTTGTTTTAACCAAAATGTTTTTATCTAATATTGCCAAAGAATCATTTGCAAGCTCCCCGTCTGCTTTAACCTTCCACTTTATATGTGCGCTTCCGGTATGTATGCAATAGATCCAACCGTCAGCGGAACCAACATACATAATTTTGTCATCGAACTTAGGTTGTGTTATAAACGTTCGGCGCTCTTCATTTAAAATCAATTCTGCTTTTCCGTCATCATTAACTTTGGTAATTTTACCCCCATTAATGATTATTCGATTTTTTATATCGCAAATTGTCGGAACATAATCATTTTTTTGCTTTAAAGTATTCTCTGTTGAAATTATAATTCCGCCGTCAAGTTTTATCTTATAATAAATGCCGTTTTTCGCAAAAAAGTCACCTTCCAAATGGTCAAAATTAATAGGTGTTATAGCTTCAAATTGCGGATTTATAGCCTGATATAGTTTTTTTCCGTCAGATATGTTGAAAGTAAAAATTTCACCTGTTTTATATGCGGCAACAAATCTGTCTTGAGACTTAGAAATCAAAGCGCGCAAAGAGTTTCCGTTTACTTTTGGTGTTCCATGCTCATATTGCCATAGCTCATTCCCGTTTTCTTTGCTTAAGCATTTAATTATTCCATTATTGCAACTAAATATAATGCGATCTTTCTCTTCTAAAAAATATCCATTTTCCAAAAATTTATCAGGGAAAGATCTATTCGCTGCAATTGGCAGGTCAATCTGTTTTATCCATAATAATTTGCCTTTTTCTGCACCGTAAAAGCCAACATAACCGTAATCGAAGAAAATCAGAAGGTTTTTGCCTTCATCTGTTTCATATGAAGTTAACGGGATATTAAGATTTTCTGATTCAATCGGATAATCTGTTTTATATAGATTGATATTAAGACTGTCATTATAAACATAGAGTGCATCAATACCCAAAAATACCGGTGTGGGTGTAATTTTAAATCCGCTGTGAACTACTCCCGGTCTAAAGCTTCTTTTAGAATTAATTTTGCCTGTTTTTGCATCTAAACACCAAGAGTTTTTCGAATTTGTAAGCCAAATTTTATCTTTTCCGATTAAATATTCATTTGGTGTATTAGTGATAAACTGTTCAATCGGATCATATTTTTGTTCAAACTTCCATTGAAGTTTTTCAGAGTTATCACTTGAGAAGTGTCTGTACCCTGAAAAAGCCATTTGAACAAATAACATGAAAATAATCGCGCCGGCGAAACCGTAAATACGTCCATTACCCCATTCTTTACCAAAAAATATTTCGAAAAATGATTTTATAATCAGAGATAAAAAAAACTGAGCAAAAATAACTATGAGAACCAAGCCGCTCATTGAGCCGGAAACCAAAAGTTCATAAGGCAATGTTTTTCTGCTCCAGGCCGCTTGAACTATATCAGAAATATTTTTAATATTTTCGAATACCGGTATTAAAAACTCACCGAACCATGCGTTGAACAGGCCGAAGATAATAGCTGTTCCCGCAAACATCGAAAAAATTATTGATCGCATCATCATTTGAATAAAAACAAGTATCGACACGATAATTCCGAAATAAATCAGACTTGAAAACGACATTACGGGAAAAGTTGTGTGAGCGCCCAATGAAGTTCCAAAAATATAAAGCTGGACTAAGGCAATAAACGCGAGTGGAAACATATAAAACCAATTTATAACATTATCTTTAAATGTTAATTTTTTTGAAACTATAACATTTTTCTTTTGTGTCTGTTTGTTTTTCGATTCAAAATTTATCGGGTTGTTTGAAATAATGGGAATTTCTTCCATTTTAAAAGTTCCTTTTTTATATTTGTGTTTTTATCGGCAAGTATTTATATAATGTTAACTTTTGCAAATTTTGGCCGGTATAAATTATTGAAAAAGTGGCATAAAACTTGCCGGGTTACATTTTATGCGTTTAACAAGTTCATAAAAAAAAATATTGTTGTGGTGATGAATGTTGTCAGAATTGTAAAAATGAAACCGTTGATTGAGAGCAGGTTTAAAAAAAATGTGAGGGGGGTTTACTTGGCAGGTAAAATATGTTTTAATAGCCCCACATTAAATAAACTTTAACAACACACAAACTAATCCCTACCAATCATCTTTTGGCGCATTGTTTGCTTCTGATTTTGTGTACGCTTTCAAGTTTAAATAAAAAATGTCGGAGAAATCATGAAACAGGGTCGTGAACTGCAATTTATTGAAAACAGACAGGGTAATACTGTTCCTTTTAATCCCGAAAAGATTCGATTTGCAATTGAAAGAGCCGGAAAAGCTACCGGTGAATACGGAATGACTGAATCAGTAAGGCTGACGGGCCAAGTGATCAATATTCTGGCGCACAGACATCAAAATGAAATCCCGAACGTAGAAGAAATACAAGATGTTGTCGAACACGTTTTGATAGCAAATAACTACCTTTCGACTAACCGTTCTTTTATTGTCTATAGAGAACAGCATAAACATCTTCGTGAAGGTAAAAAATCAATGATAGACAGTGTTGCTTCTATCAATGAATATTTGGGTCATATGGACTGGCGAGTTAACGCAAACGCAAATCAGGGTTACTCTTTGGGCGGAATGATATTAAACGTTGCCGGTAAAGTAACTGCTAATTACTGGCTAACGAATATTTATACCCCCGAGATCGGCGAGGCTCACAGGAACGGTGATTTTCACATTCATGATCTTGATATGTTAAGCGGTTATTGTGCGGGCTGGTCATTAAGAACTTTGTTGCATGAAGGCTTTAACGGCGTTCCCGGAAAAATAGAAGCAGCTCCTCCTAAGCACTTTTCAAGCGCGCTTGGGCAAATGGTTAATTTCTTAGGCACATTGCAGAATGAATGGGCCGGAGCTCAGGCTTTTTCATCTTTTGACACTTATCTTGCGCCCTATGTGAAACTTGACAATTTGTCTTACAATGAAGTGTTTCAAGGAATTCAAGAATTTGTGTACAACTTAAATGTTCCTTCAAGATGGGGTACACAAACTCCTTTTACAAATTTGACATTTGATTGGGTTTGCCCTGATGATTTGAAGGGGCAGCACCCATTTGTGGGCGGCAAGACTTGTGACTTTACATATGCTGATTTGCAAAATGAAATGGATTTAATAAACAAGGCATTTATCGAAGTGATGATGCACGGAGACTGCAAAGGCCGCGCTTTCACTTTCCCTATACCTACTTATAATATTACAAAAGATTTTAACTGGGAACACTCTAACTGTGCGGCTTTGTTTGAAATGACAGCAAAATATGGTCTGCCATATTTTCAAAATTTCATAAATTCTGATTTACAGCCTAATATGGTGCGTTCTATGTGCTGCAGACTGCAGCTCGATTTAAGAGAGCTTTTAAAGCGCGGGAACGGTCTTTTTGGCTCTGCGGAGCAAACCGGTTCAATCGGTGTTGTAACTCTTAATCTTGCTCGTTTGGGGTACATTTACAAAAATAATTATGAAGGTCTTGAAAATAAGTTAAGTGATTTAGTGGAATTAGCTAAAAAGAGTCTCGAAATTAAGCGAAAAGTTATTCAAAGCAGAATTGAAACCGGGCTTTTTCCCTATACCGGAAGATATTTGGGAACACTGCGAAATCATTTTTCGACTATAGGAATTAATGGCATGAATGAATGTATCAGAAACTATTCTGATAATAAGTATGACATAACTTCACAAGAGGGTGTCGAATTTGCGCAAAAGCTGCTTGATAAAATGAGAGAGCTTATGGTGAATGCGCAAGTTGAAACCGGGCATTTGTATAATTTAGAGGCTACGCCGGCCGAAGGCGCGACCCATCGGTTCGCCCGTGAAGATAAAAAACGCTTTAATGATATAATTCAGGCCGGCACATCACAGGCGCCTTATTATACTAATTCGTCTCAGCTTCCGGCAGATTATGCCGGCGATATATTTGATTTAATGACACATCAAGAAAGACTTCAAGGTAAATATACCGGCGGCACTGTCTTGCATTTATATCTGGGTGAAAGAATTGCTGACGCTGAATCTTGTAAAAGACTTGTGCAAAAGTCTTTAACCCAATTTAGGCTGCCTTACATTACAATTACGCCTACTTTCAGCATTTGTCCCGAACATGGTTATATTTCCGGAGAGCATCAGTTTTGTCCAAAATGTGATGAAACTGCCGCTGATGATAATAACCGAACAGAATGCGAAGTCTGGACCAGGGTAATGGGTTATTTCAGACCCGTATCTCAGTTTAACGCAGGCAAAAAAAGCGAATATAAAGAGAGAGTTACATTAAACTCTCAAGAGGTTATTAGGCAGGTTGTATGAGCGACTTAATTACAATCGGCGGGTTACAGCCCTTTACAATGATTGATTACCCAAGGAAAATTTCTGCGGTTGTTTTTCTTCAGGGTTGTAACTTGCGTTGCAGGTATTGTTATAACAGAAGCTTACTTTGTTCAAAAGCTGATAAAGGCACTGAAATTTCTTTTGAAAACTTAGTTTCGTTTTTAGAAAAAAGACGTGGTTTTCTTGAGTCAGTTGTTTTTAGCGGTGGTGAACCCTGTTTACAACAGGGTTTAAAAGAGGCCATGTGTTTGGTTGCAGATATGGGATATAAAGTCGGTTTACATACAAATGGTTTTTATACAGATGTTTTAACTGAAATCATAGAAAAGAAATTGGCCGATTTTATAGCTATTGATTTTAAAGCTCCTTTCAGTCGATATGAAGAAATAACCGGTGCTGCAATAAATAAAGAAGAATACTCCCGATTAGCAGATTTGCTTGTTAGTTCAAACATAGAGTATGAGTATCGCACAACGCTTCATAACGGATTGCTTTCGGAAAAAGATTTGTTTGAAATGGCCGATTGGTTAATAGCTCATCGTATAGATAATTACGCATTGCAAGAATATAAACATGGAAACTCGTTTGACCAAAAATTGGCTTATTCTCTCGGCGTGAGTTTGTCAAATCTTCTGTACGACAAATTTAAAAATGGCATCAAAAATTTTATAATAAGATCCGATTCCGACGCTAATAGTAAAAAGTTGGCTGCTTGATTCTTAATATATTTTTAAGGCAAAAAACAGTTTTATTGTTTATGCTTTTGTGTTAAACTCTAAGCGAAGAAAGGGTAACACAAAATGGTTAAACAGGCTAAATCCGAAAACAATGATGTAGGTAAGCATAATTTGTTTACGGGTCTAAAAGGCTTTATACCGCTTTTAATCTTTTTGGCTGCAATGCTTTCTGTCTATTTTAATCTGGGCACTTCAGGAATATTTGAAAGCGCAGAGGGCCGTTATGCTTCAATTGCAAGAAAAATGGCCGATACAGGGGATTGGCTGACGCCTCGCTTAAATGATATGAAGTATTTTGCCAAACCTCCTGTTACCTACTGGTTAGGCGCTCTCGGTATCAAGATATTTGGTGCTAACGAGTTTGGTGTAAGGTTCTTTTTGCCGGTTGCGGCAGGTTTAACAGCACTGGGCACTTTTTTTATAGGCCGCCTATTTTTTGGAACACTGGTCGGTCTTCTTTCAGCCATGCTTTTATGTACATCATTGTTTTTTCAGCTTGCATTCAGAGGCTTTACTTCTGATCCTTTTTTGACTGCTGCTGAAACCTTTATGGTTTTAGTTTTATTTTTATATTTGAATCGCCCTCAAGACAAATACAAATATTTGTTTTGGGCTTCTGTATCTTTGTGCTTTATGATAAAAGGCCCTCCTTCTTTGTTGCCTTTGCCGGGTCTTATTATTGCTGCAATTTATACAGGGCAAAAACAAGCCCTGAAAAGCCTTTTTACTTTTTATAAAGGAATAACTTTATTTTTAGTGTTTGGGCTTGGTTGGTACATTATAGTAAGTTTTCAAAATCCGGGCTTATTAAAATATTTTATTCTTAATGAAACCTTTTTACGTGTGTTTTCTCAAGCTCATTCGCATTCAGCACCATTTTATTACTTTTTTGCTTTGATACCTGTGGCCATTTTTCCTTGGCTTGGCTTATTCTTTACATCGTTAACTCAGCAAATCGAAGAGTTTACAGAAGCTCCGACTTCAACATATTTGCTTTTATGGATAGCATTTCCCCTTTTAATATTTTCTTTCAGTCAATCAAAAATTCCTGCTTATATAATGCCTTTGATGGTGCCGATAGCAATTTTGACTGCCGAGGGCATTAAAAGAACTTTTTTCGAGCACAATTCTGTAGCCCTCAGAAATTCCAGATGGCATTGCATAGGCATTTCTGCTTTGACAGCCTTATCGGGGGTAATTATGTCATATTGGGGGTATTTAAATTTTAACGGAGCAAAAAAGATCGGCCAAATGGCTATTTTTGGCGGAATATTTTGGCTGTTTTGTGCTTTGATAATATTAGCTTTCGTATTAAAAGCCAGTCGAAAAGGTGTATTAATTATTATTGCCGCGATTATTCCCGGCTTTATGCTTTTTGTGCTGCCTTACTTAGATGGATCCGAGCCATACCAAGGCAATAATCGGCTTCCCAGTCAGCATGTATTTCTCAAACAAATTGCCAAAGCGTTGCCTGCAACACAAAAGTTATTGTTTGTAGATAACACTTTAAAGTCTTGGTATTTTTATACCGGTAAAAATGCAGTCGCATGCGGGATTCCGGCAGATGATGATTATAACGGAAGAGAGATCAATTCTCCTGAAAATTTTGTTGATAAAAAAGATACTTTACAAAACATAAAACCCGATACAATGTTAATCATATTAGAGAACAGCATTCCCGAAACAGAGAATATAATTGGTAAGAAACTAAATGTTATTATTGGCGACGGAGAATGGAAATTAGCTCAAACCGGAAGTAGCAGCGTGAAGTAGATGGTTAAATTTATTTTTTCTGACAAAAAAACTGTTGGCTTTTTTTATTACCCTTTATTAGAAATTGGTTTTGGTATTTTTTCTTTGGCGGTTGCTTTTGTTTTTATTTCATTATTTTTATACTTTAATCATTCTAATCTTTTTAAGGAATTATTTGATACATTAGCTTCAACTGCGATTTTTGTGTTTCTTCTTTTTTTGGGTATTAATCTAACCAAAAACTATATGAAAGTAGAGTTTAACGGTAAATATTTTAAATTTTATCAATGTATGACTGCTCCCGTTAACTTAGAACTTGAGCAATTTGAATGGCAGGGCGTAAGAACAATAATCAATAAAGAAACCGAAAACAGAGATTTTTTTGTTGAAATTAAACTAAAAACCAAAAAAGGTGAGATTTTATTTTATAATACAAAATCAGAATCTGAAGCTAATAAAATTGTTTCAGCGTTAACAAGCTTACATGAAGAAATTTCTGCAGAGAAAAGAGAAGATAACCAAAATGAATTACCTACTTCCTGAAAACGAAAGCATTCGTCTCTACAATCTTTATCCAAAACTAATCGGAAATATGACCGACTGGGGATTACATGTTTCCCGAATTAAAGAGATGGGATTCAATGCTATTTGGGTAAACCCCTTTCATTATGCCGGTTTTAGCGGAAGCATGTATTCACCGAAAAATTATTATACCTTTGCCGAAATGTTCATTGATACAAGCTCCTCAAAAACTCCAATTGAGCAGCTTAAAGCGTTTATTGCAAAATGTCATGACAATAATATTTGTTTTATAATGGATTTGGTAATTAACCATTCAGCAATTGATGCAGACCTCATTGCTGAACACCCGGAATGGTTTAAGCGAACAGCTGACGGCAAAATTGTTAATCCCGGTGCTATGCATGACGGAGAATGGCATGCTTGGGGCGATCTTGCTGAAATTGACAATGCAAATTCACCGGATAAAGATAATCTTTGGGCATATTGGTTTGATATGATCAAATACTACATTGAAGCCGGAGTTGATGGCTTTAGATGTGATATGGCTTATCAAGTACCTTCAGAACTGTGGAGATATCTTATTTCAAGGGCGCGAAAAATTAATAACGGATGTTTATTTTTAGCCGAATCTTTGGGATGCGATTTTAAACAAGTTCAAGAACTTTCGCTTTTGGGTTTTGATTATCTTTTTAATTCTGTTAAATACTGGGATTTTAACTCAGCATGGGGAATGGAACAATACAACAAAACCTCAGAAGTTGCCAAGACCATCGCCTTTCCCGAATCACATGACACGCCAAGATTGTTGGAAGAGTTAAACGGTAATTTACAAGCGGTTAAACGGCAGTTATTATTTTCTGCTGTTTTTAGTTCGGGTTATATGATACCGACCGGATTTGAATTTGGGTTCAGAAAACGTTTGAATGTTGTTACTACACGGCCTTCAGACTGGGAAAAAACAGATGTAGATTTATCTGATTTTATAAAGAAAATAGCAGAAATTAAGTTAAATTATCCTGTTTTAAATATCGAAAAAGGCTTAGAAGTGGTTGATCAGGCTAATTGGCCGAATGTTTTTTGCTTTAAGCGTACAAGCCCTGGTATGAAAACGGTTTTTGTTTTAATGAATAAAGATCGAAACAACACACAAAATGTTTATATCCCCGACGTTGAGGCAATCACAGGGGAGGGGCCGATTGTTGATATTACACCCGAAAACGCGTTTACTGTTGTGCCCAGGAACTTAAATTACAATTTAAAACCATCAGAGCTTAAAATAATAGCTCAAAAATAGTTTATTTAATTACAGAACGCTCTGTTTTTACAGTGAGAACAGAGTCTGCAGTAAGTTCTTTTCCTCGATTATTGTTATATTTTGCTTCAGTTTTTATAGTTAAAACTTCTTGCTCCCATTTTTGGGCAGAGGTAGTTTCAAGGTTCATAGATATTAGCCTAGCCTTTATTTTTCCGCCTTTAGACAGAATTGACTCCGGCTGATCTTGGTCGTTGTCAAATGCTTCTTTTTTGAATTCTTCTGCATTAGTGGTGAATGAGTTAAAATAGCTTGGATCTATGGTTCTGTAGTCCCAGGCATAATAGTAATCAGAAGGAAACTTCTGGAACTTAAGTAAAGCTATTTGCGCTATGCCGTCGGCTAAATATTGAAGTCGAACCCTTTCATCAATTTGCTGAGTAGAAGCGGTTGTGTTACTTACTTGTTTTGAGTAAACCAGTGCTAATTGGAGTAAGACAACACTAAAGACAATTGCTATTGCGAGTGCACTTCCATTTTTTGTATTTCTTTTCATTTAGTATCGTCCCCGGAATATTTATTTAAGCTTTGCTTTAAAAGTAACAAGAGTGTAATTTTTTACAATTGCCTTTTTATCGGTTGCTTTGCCTTTGTCTTTCCATTCAACGGTCATTGTGTACCTATGTACAAGACCTTTGTAAGGATATTTCGTCGCTGCTAAAAATTCCCAAGACGCTACAGGGGTTGCGCCACCGCCTGATTCTGCCGTGAAATCTCTTGAGGCTACTGTAAAACTACCCTCGCGATCTTCAACTTTAAGTTTGAAATTATAAGTAACTCCATTATGAGTTGCAGAATTTAGATTCAAGACAAGAGTTTCGGAAGCAATTTCAATATCCGTAAGTTCCTTGCCTAACCAAGAATTAAACGCACCGAATTCAAATTGTAGGGCGGTATTCAGTTTTTCTTGGCATAAATTCATTGCAAGAATATTAGATTGGTCTTTGTCGGTAATTTTTACCGAACTGCCTAACAAGCCCATTATGGGAATAAATGCCATAGCTAAAAAGCCAACGGCCATTAAGATTTCGATTAACGTAACACCTAATTTGAGTTTATATTTTTTCATGCTAAATTGTGTTCACGATAACAGTTAAGCCCTCGGGAATTTTTGCGAAAGCTCTTTGCGTTACCTTAGTATTTTCGTATTTAGGATGTGTGGATTCTAATGTTATATGTAATTGGGTTCCTCCTTCTCCGCCTGTTGTCATAGATAGGGTCAGGGAAGTGATGTCAGTGATTTTTTTCAATGAAGTTTTTGAGCCTAAATTATATTCTGTGGGGTCCCCTGCAAATAAGCTGAAAGTTGGAGCAGATGTAAAAAATGAAAATGGGGAGCCGGTAAAAAATGCTGCTCCGTCGCCGGTATTTAAATCTGTTGTTGAAAGAAATTCTAATGTAAAGTCTGTTGCCTTGGAATCAGATTTAACCGCTCTTAAAATGTGATACATAATGACTCCGGCAGACCCTTTAATGCTTGATTTAGTAACCGCAAAGCACAATAGTCTTTTTCCGGTTTTTCCTGTGGGTATATCGGCAACTTTAAATGTTCCCGAGGCGTAGCCAAAGTTCGTTGCAGTTTCTACAAAAGTTCCGTCATTTTTAACCACGACAGGGAATGATGCTCTTGATGCTCTTTCTCTGATTAGGTTGAGAAACATTTCGCTGTCTTTTTGTTTTTGTTGTTTCCAGCTTCCGCTTGTAAACATTCTGCTACCCATACGATAAAATGCAAAAACGCTAGTTATGAATACCGAAAAAATAGCGGCCGCCACAATAACCTCTATAAGAGTAAAACCATTTTGTCCGCTATTTTTTCGTTTCATATTTAACCTTTGTGCATTGAATTATTTGGGTTGTAAATACCTGTCTATAGTTCTTATATCCAGCCTTGTACCATAAACGGGCAGTGTTGTTTTAAGTGTTCGGGTCAGCGATTTTATTGTGCCTTGGGTTAAAGTTCCCCAGGTGAAAGAGTCTGGATTATGCTTCGCGCTCTTGTAGCTGTCCCATTCACGCGCATCATCTTTGGCCTCAATAATAATCGGGATACCGAGCGGGAATTTTTCGGCTTTGTCACCGCCTTCACGGAAGATAATTCGGCTTCCGATTACTGTTTGCGCTGTTGAATCATAGCTTACACCGGGGTGAGACCAACTTGTGGGATAATTAACCGTTGTTGTCTGTGCTAAGCCGCTAATATCATAGTATTTATATGTTAGTTTAGGCATTGCCGCACCGGCATTGTCGGTTGCGCCCGCTCTTATTACCACTTCAACATTGTCTTCAACTTGTATGTTCCCCGGAGGGAACGCCGAAGTATTAAGAGCAGTGTTAAAGGGCACTTTAGTGAGGCTTATGATATTATTACCATCTCCGTTAAGATATGGCAAGGCAAATAATTCTTTTGCCCCATAATTGCCAATCTTACCGGTTGATGCATTCGCTGTCCAGACTGTTGCGGTGTTATAGTTGTTAACAGCTTCTCTGACACCTGTTTTAAAGTCTGCAAACCAAGCAGCGCCCGTTGATGTATTTGTGGACATTGACGGGAAATAAGAAATGCCGTTAGACTTTAACTCTTCAATTTGTCCGAAAGGTACCGGAGCAATGGTGTCTTTTATGTGCAATATAACGTTTAATTCTCTTTCGGGCATTTCATTTCCTGAAGAGTCAGATGCACTTATGAAGAACTTGAGGGGCGCATAAGACGGGGTGTTATTCGCATAATTTGCGGGCAGTGTAATGCCCGAGGTATTGTTTAGTTTATTAAGAGGCAGCTCAAGATTTAACTTAGCATACAACTTACCAAAAGCAGTAGCATCTTCATGCAAAGATGTCGTTTTTAGTGTTATACCGGTCAAGCTTTTGCCCCAGGCCGGAACAAAGGGATTTTTTGTAACTCCGCTGCCGGTTGAAGAGGGAATATTATAGGACACTTTTAGATATCTGTTGTCGTTATTGAAAACAGGTTTAAGATTAAAGCTTGCGTTTTCTGTATTGATTTTGGCAATCCTGTCTTTGTTGTAAGCTATATTCGAGGCGTTATAATCTTTATGCTTACTCAAAGAGGTCTTGGTTTCCCAGGCGTTGTTATCACGCATAGAGATTGCAATAGCTGTTAATTTACTGCCGTTGCCTGCTTGTGTTAAGAGCTGACCGGTTTCTCCATAGAGCTGATTCGGAGAAGTTTCATTAAAGACAATGCTTGGTTGCTGCGAATCCATAACCATAACTGCTGCTTCCCCGGTTATGGTCAGCTGTTTAGGCAAGGTAATGGGAGTGCTCATCAGCTGGTTGCCCTTGTTATCAAATACATACATGTCATAATGGAACATTCGGGTTATCTTAATTTTGAGTTTTCCGACATAAGGATCTGTTGGCGGGAGTGTCCCGGCGGGCAGTTGGAAATATATGAAGTTTCCGTTTGTTTTGTCAACAACATATTGCTTGAGGGTTTCAAGAGGGAATGACTTAGTTACTTCTTTATTATTGATGTCAAGTGTCGGATATTCAAGAGAAGCTTCTAATTCTGCTTCGGCTTTGTCCCATTTTAGATCGCTTCCGTTTTTCAAGAATCTGAGGTCGCTTTTAGAGTTAACATAATAAGCTTTGTCTGCGGGGTTAGTAAGCTTATTTGCAATAAAGTTGTAGTGTTTTGCGACTGACAAATCATCGTAGAATATGGATTGAGAGGCCACATCAATTCGCCAATAATAGGCAGATTCTGAGTTTAAGCCGTGATACCCTGCGGCTGGGCTCATGGAATCTTGAGGGTGCCAGTTTGCGTGGGTTGTAACTTTAGTGCTCGGAGGATTACAGCGCTGAACACGAGCAATTTCGGTAGCGCCTTCGGTAGAAATTTCGGGGGGAGTTCCTGAGGCTGTTATACCTTCTATAGCGATAAAGGAAGAGTTCGACTCATCCATTATTTTATTACGTATACTTGTAACAGCCGCTGTTTTGTCACCTTTGTAATCAGAAAACAAACTGTTTAAGACATTTGTAAGTCTGGTGGTGGGGTTTTCTATATTAGGATTTCCGGCTGCATTTAAGCCGATGCCTGAGGGTTGAGCCCAAGAAGTCTTCTTTCCTCCGTTAGTTGAAAGATTATCTTTCCACTCTTTAATTGTTTGCCCAAACTTAACCGTGTCGTAGTCATACCAGTCATAGCTTGCCTTACAAGTAACAATGTATTTGCCCGGCACAGGGGTATAAAACACAGTAAAGAAGTTATTCGATGTGTTCATTTCGTTCGGAACGATTTCCCCAGCATCATTATAATATGGATCTCCTTTGAAGTCTCTTACGCCATAGATTTTCCAGTAGTAACGTATGCTTCCTAATGTTGGGTCGGGGTTGATTATTGTAGAGACAAACCCACTTCTTCTTCCGTCTCCGTCATAGTCGGCGTTGACGTTTGGGTCTTGTTGCGCTTCGGGAATGGGGTAATTTTCTACCATATAAAAATATACGGTGCTGAGCTGCAAATTGCCGCTGACTCTGGCCTGAGAGTTTTGGTTCGTTGAGTAGTTAAGAACATCGGGGGTTGGTATCGTGTCTGCGTATGGTCCGATAATGTCAATGTAAGAATTGTTGCCGCCCAAGCTTAAAACTTCCGGGGGGGTAGGGGCGTTAATGATTGCAAGCTTGGAAGCTGCGGTTACAGGGGTCAAAGATTCAGCTACAAAACTGCCTTCGCTTTTTTTGTTCGCGACCACAATTGCATTGATTTTGGTCGGAAAAGTTGAAGAGGGCGGTATAAGATTTGCTTTGTCTAATGGGAAATCAACGTCTCTGGTGTAATAACGTCTTGTCATCTTTGCCGCTCCAACTTCTTCTAGCGGCTGTCCAACAGAGCTAACTTTCCAGACGCTTTTTCTGTAGTCCATTGCAAATTTAAAAGTAAAGAGTGCTGTGCCTGCGCTGGCAGAGTCTTTTCTGACATAGCTTATAGCGTCGTCGTATGTCCAACCGAATGCTTTTGGAACATCAAAGCCGGGGTTGGCTGAGGGATAAGTTAAGCTCAAATACAAGTTGCCAAAGCCGTCGGCAGCTATATCGTCTATGCTGCTGTTAGCGTTCATTTTACTTAAAAGAGTCGAAACGTCGATTGTAGTGTATTTGTCTAACTGGCCGGCTGTGTTTGTTGAAGAAGGTTTTAGGGTGAACTTAATGATTTGATTGTCTTTTTGGTTAAAGGCAAATATTATACCGCCTTCTTCGTTCCATTGGTTAGAAACAGAAACGGCAGTTATGTTTTGATTTTTAATGCCCGGGATCCAACTTTGTATTTGAGATGTTCCTAGGTAGTAAACGTAGTCTCTTTCGGCTCCGCCTGCTTGAGTAGGGCCTTTTGAAACGCCTATCCACTTGGTGTCGTTTTTGCCTACACCCGAGCCGCTGCCGAATGTTACGTAACTGGCAGATCTGGAACCTTTTTGCCAGTCAAGACCGAAGTTTGCCGTTCCGTCAGTTCTGGTGTATGAGTAAATGGTAACAGCGGGCTTGCCTTTGTCAGAATAGGGCATGAAAGCTGCGTGGAAAATCATTTGTCCTGAGCTGATAGAACTTGGGTTCGCAACCGAACCGCCGCACCCGTCAAGACATCCTGCAATAACTCCTCTGGTAATGCTCATTTCATAAGTTGTAGCAAATGGGGCGTTCGCCTTTCGGTTATATGCCGACGCTTTTATGGTTGTGGGGTTATGTTCAACCATTCGCCAGTCGAATTGTTTGCCTGTTGCGTAATCTCGGTAGCATTGGTAGTATTCTTTGCAACCTTTCCTTTTTCTCCAGCTTGAGAACCAAGCTCCATTAGGAACTTCATACCAGTTTTTGCCCGGATAATGAGGCAAAACCAAGTTTTGATTTATTGCCCCATAATGGGGTAAGTATTCTTTTGGGTTAGTAGGGGCTGTTGTGGGTTTTCCTTGAAGAGCTTTAATACTGCCATAATTTCTTAGACCGCGTTGAACAGTTCCGTCACCGGGGTTGGTAACAGTTCTATAAATCGGAGTATATGCGCCGGCACCACCGTAGTAGGTTCTGTTGTCGTGATGAGTGTATGAATGGCAACCATAGTCGGCGTTGTCTTGTGAAACGTTTGTACTTTGTACAGGAGGATATTCGTCGGTTACCGCTGTTTTCGAATATTTGCCTTCGTTACTGCTTAAGCCTAAATTTTTAGTGCTGTCTAATACTTGTCTTTTAAGTATGTAGCTGCTGCCGATTGTTGAAACATCGGGATCAGAAAGGGTAAAAATATTACGATTAATGTCGACCGCAAAGTTTTGAATATTATTTTCGGTGAAAAGATATTGTGGATAAGAACCGGACAGTGCACCTTCGGGGTCGTTGAGACGATAAATGCCGTTAATAATACCGCTTGCGGCAGGTGCGCCGGTGATGGATAAATATACCTCACCGTTTCTGTTAAAAGTCGGATCAAGGGCATACACTTCAGTTGCGATACAACAAAGGACAATCGAGGTTAAGCTTAAAATGAAAAGCTTTTTAAAATAATAATTCATGCCTTTACCTCCCGACGGTAGTTAGTAATTCAAAAACATGTCAGTGATAGCTTTTGAAACGTTTTCGTTGATCTTGTGCTGCTTAAATATTAGAGCCAAGACTTCTGAAGTGATATTTGAACCCCCTGAGATTATGCTTCCCCGGGGGAGAACTGAGTAAAAATCATTTATGATTTCATTTTCAAATTGTAACCAAATTCGCGTGTTATCAACTATGTTGGAATAATAGTCATTCACAGCGTTTTTAAACTGTGGGTGGTTTTCGTGTGGTGGAACATATTGTGAAAATAAAATGCTTCTGTAAGAAAACTCGGGGTTCAGATTTGATTCTTGTTGTTTAAGCAAGCTCTTTGCAAGTCTGTCTGAAGAAGAATTCATGACAACGCTCATTCCATGGTTTTCTGCTACGAACATACAGGCTTGTTTAACTTCGTTTACTATAAGAGCAAATCTTTTAAGAGTATCTTCGTATGATGTATAGCCTTCTTTTGATACGAATCTTTCGAGGTTAGCTACAGCTTCTATGCCTCCTGCGAGTTGTTTGCTGAGCATCTCGGCTTCTCGCTGGTATTTTTTCTCTCGTAATTCTGTTTTTAAATTGTAATCTTGGGTTTCATAAGCAATTGTTGCTGTGGCTATGACATTGGTGATTTTTTTTGTGTAGTCTGCAGAGAGGCTTTGGACATCTCTTTCGTATTGTCGTCGGAGGTCGATTAGTCTGGCTTGCACAGCATTATTTTGCGATTTAAGAGCAGAAATCTGAGATTGTACCTCGCTTTTTTTATGTGCCTGCTGTGAAGCTTGAACTTGATTTAGAGTAACTCTGAATGATTTTTCAGAGGGAACATAATCAACCATTGCAGGGTGCATCAAAACAAGAGCATTGAAGTCAACGACGCCGATGAGTTCGGCGGCTCTTCGTTGTGCGCAAAGCTGAGAAGTGAGTAAGGCAAATAAAGCAAGAAACAGAATTTTTTTCATATGCTAATTCAGCGCTCCTGTTGAATATAATACGTTTTTAACTGTGCTAAACGTTTCATTGGCGATGTTATATTTTGTGTACAAAGAACTTAAGGCATCAGGCAGAATGTTTGTGCCGCCCTGCATTACGAGCGGCCAAGGCTTAACAGGCAACATCTCTTGGGCTGCGGGTCTGAATAAAACAGAAAGCCATTCGCTCATCATTTGATCGGCTTGAGCCTGCTCTTCGCGATCTGTTGGTTTAACAGAAAGAATGGTGTAATAATTTATTTGTTCCATGCCGACCGGCCCGGTGCTGTATTGAACTTCAGGACGGTAGGATACGGGATATCCGTATGGTACCGGCACCGAGGTGTTTAACACAACATCGAAATTTTTAGACTTTGCGACATTTTTCACGGCTTCTATTGTCTCTTTCTCGATTAGTTCAAGAATTTTTCTTGTTTCGGGGGGCGACGTGAACTCAGGATATTTTACAGCGTATTCACATTCCCCTCTTTTTATTATAAGGTTTTTTAACTCAATTGAGAGTTTTTCCTGGATTATTTTGCCTTCTTCTGACATGTCGGGTAAAAAATGTGTTCCTTCTTTTTCGTAAAGCTCGCGTAGCAGGTCCCCTTGATCTGCTATTTTCTCTTCTATTTCTTTTAAATCATCTTCTGCTTTTTTTAATGCTTTTTCATCTGTTCTTAAAATGAGTTTTTGTTCTTCGACTTGTATTTTGTTGAAGCCTAACTCAATTTTTAAAAATCCCATTCTTTGAAAATCAAACAAAGCCATTTTTGGGTGCAGAGCGGTGAGCAATGCCATATTAACTTTGGCAATTTTTGTGTCTGATGCCCCTGCTTGAGTTTGAAACAGAGTTAGCATTACAAAACAAACTAATAATATGCTTAAAACTTTATTATTATTTTTCATATTCGCCTTTCGAGTAAATTATAGATTCAGCGGTGTTTTTGAATAAAAGACCGATTGTTGATTCGTATTTAATATAATTATTTAGAGACCCCTCATTATTCATTTTCAAAAAATTAAAATAGCCGGAATTATAATTGTCAATATTGGGTGCTGTAGAGCCTTTTCGGTAAAGAGGCAATTTATTCAGAATGACGGTATTTGAAGATACATCTTTTGAATATTCTCTTTTAATTTCTGAGGTGATTTGAGAAATGACTTTAAATATTTCGCTTTCGTATGGTATTCCTCCGTTGTCTAATATGTCATTTAATTCGTTTAATTGTGAATTTAATTGTGAAATTTCCATGTCAATATTTGCAATTTTTTGCCAGGAATTGTCTTGATGTTTGTCTATAGAAGTAATCAAAGAATCTTGAACCATCTTGGCCTTCTCATTATTTAAATCTGTAATTTTATCTATGATTTTTTTTTCTTTTTCATAAAGCTGTTCAATTGGTTTGATTTCACTTTTTGTGTTTTTAAATCTACCTGTTTGGGGGTCGTAATCTTTATAAATAGGGTGGTTCATTAGCATTTTGAGATAATCAATTTGTTTAAAATCGGCAGCGTTCGCTTTTTGAGTATATGTGAAAGTAAGAGAAATAATAATAAGTAAAATTTTAAAAATCATTGCGGGAGCTCCGGTATGTCGTATGAATTAGGGTCGTTTTCGATCGATAGCCTTGGTAAGAGTTTTTTTTCCGCAATCAATCCGGTAACAAGCTCTTCATTTTGAATAAAAAAAGACCTCGAGCCCGCTATGGGGTATAGAGAAAAAGATAAAATGTCGCCTTTAAAGAGGTTTTCGTAAAATATAACAGAAATATATGCTAAACCTTTGGTTTCATTCGCAGAGGGTTTTTTTGGAGACGGTTGCACAGCTCTTATACGCCCTTCTTGCATCAAAACAAGTTGATAGCATTTGTTATGGGAGTTAGAGTCACTAAATAGAGCTACTCTTAAGCTATAATTATCGGAGCCTATGACTAAAAAATCTTCATCGGTTAAATCATTTACAAAATTGCTGATTTGGCCAACGTTTTTATAAGGCAACCAAATTAAATTTTTTAACCAAGTAAAGTTTTTGTGGCGATTGGCAGATAATGTGTTAGGCAAACCGCTGGCTATGTACGTTTCAAGGTCAAGAGAGCTTAATAGGTTGTGGTAAGAAGTTAAGAAAAAAGCAGATAGTGCTGTGATTGCTCTTTCTGCGCAGGGGTTCACCCAAAGCACGGCTTTTACGGGGTCGTATTCACCTTTTAAAAGCAAGTCAGCTTCAGAAAAAGGGAAAATCGGACCGTTTGTCTGAAATTTAGAATAAAAAATAAGTTTCCATTCATGGGCGGCTAAGGAACAACCAAATAACCCGACCGAATGAAAACAGAAAAAAAGAAGAAAAACAAATATTAAATTGTTTCTAGTACAGCTAAGCATAAGCACCTCAACTGACAGCGTAGCATAAAATGTCAGCTAAGGTCAATAAATGATATTTCAGTTTGAATACCCTTTTTTGCCTTTTGGTGCAGAATCTGAAAAAGGTGCACTGACATAGTTCGGGACCCCGCTGCAAAGAGTTCTGATTCGTGCGGCAACAGCTGAGTAAACTTCGAAATTAAAAGTGTGCATTTCGTGCATTGCAAGTCTTCCGTATGCGTCTAACACGATTATATTGGGTACATTGTAGTTGACTCGCAGGCTTCTTCCGATTGTTCCGTTCCAGTCCATTATTACAGGTATAGTGGCATTAAAAGCACGCCACTGATTCAAAACTTCGCGTTTGCTTACCGTCCAAGGGCATCTTCGCATGTTTACTATCCAAAGAAGGTGAGCGGTTCCGGGAAGTCCAAACTCTTGTCTGAATGCTTCTGCCCATTTTGCGACCTCATATTTTTGATGTCTGTGGGCTGTCAGCATAATTAAAGGTTTTCCTCTTAAGTAAGTGCTTATCCAGCGCTGATTATAAATGTCTTCAACGTCGAAGTATTTAAATGGTTGCCCGATATAGGTTTTCAGGTCAAAAGCATTAGCTTGAAACGGCAGAAACAGAGTTAATATAAAAACGGCCAAACAAATATTTATGACAGACTTGATCATGCTTTTCTCCAAGATTGAGTATTATCAATAATATACGCATTTATTACAATAAATCCAGTTTAGAATAAAAAAAGCGGTTTGTCCTAAGACAAACCGCTTTTTTTTGTTGTTTTTTAGGGTTAAAAATCAGTGATTTTATCTACGAATTCAGGGTGGTCAATAAATGGATTGCGATTGCCTTGAATAGCTTCAACTCGATCGTTTCTTGCCCTTTCGTTTGCGTCAACAGGGTCTTCTTTGTGCCAATCTCTGAGTTCTTTTTCTTCAGAGGAGCTGATTTTTTTGCCGTATCTTACAGAAAAATAGAAGATTGCACGAGCGGTGTTGCCTCTGTGTTGTTCTCTGACTTCAAAGCGAACGCCGTCACACGCGCTGCCGCCTTCTTCCCATTTTGGGCGGTCTACATCGCCGAAGGGGAGGCTGCTTCTTCTGGAATTAGCCACCGGATCAGTGGGGAACAAATGGTGCATATCAGATTTTGCGATGCCGGTGGCCCCTTTTGACTGCGGCCAAGTGTGTTCGATGTTCATGATTTTGCTGTCAGGCATTTCGTTGCCGGGTATTATTTTTCCCGTGTAAACACATTCGATATTATTGCCGTGTTTGTCAATTTCAAGCATTACCTTCCGCCTTGCGTCAGAGTATGAATATGCTTGGTTATTTTTAATTTGTTCGTGAAGCCGAGAGAGTAAATCTTCGCCTCTTAGGCTTTTAACAGAATTATAAAACGCAAGGTTTCGAGCTTTTCGTTTTCTGCTGACAGATGTAGTGCTTTCTTGGCGAGCAAAAGTTATTTCAGGGAACTGAGAAGCTTGAGCGGAATGTACTGTTTCGATTACAGGTGTGTTATAAATCGCGAGCAGTCTTTCACGAACTTTTACCAAGTCAGTGTATGATCTTGGTGCCTCTTGCTCAATTTTGTCAAGCAAAACTGTTGCTTCGGACAGTAGCTTTTCTCGGGCACTGATACTCTTTGTTCCTTCCTGGGCCCATAAACAGCTTACGGTCGATGCAACGAGAAAACTGAAAACAAACAACGTTTTAATATTTAGTCGTTTCATTGTTGGTATATTATACTCTTAAAAAGACGATGTGTGAAGATGGTTAAGCAATATTTCAAAAATTATTATTGCCTATATGATTTATTGTTTTATCGTTTTTGGTTTTGGTATTAACGCAAAGTCCTTGAACCAATTCAAGTTCTTTTGGAGTCATAAGTTCCGAGTATTTGCCACTTTTTAATGCTTTATAGACCTCAGGGTGAATATTTTTTTCAGAAATTAAATAGGCTTTTTTATGGTTGTATATGATTGCTTTTTTAACCAAATACATAACTATACTTTTGGCTATAAATATTGCAACTAACCCGCAGAAACAGACAATAACGATTATGTGTTCGGGGTAGAGATTTTTAATTCCCGCATATATTGCCGCCCCAAAAAGAAGCATATACAGCATCATAAAAATTAACCGATATTTGGCAAGTTTTTCATCGAGCCAGGGAGCGAGCTGTCTGCCGAGTATTAAAAATTTAGTTTTCGGATAAGTTGTTTTATCCGCCTCGATATTGGGGGTCTCAATATTTACCTGTTTGATATTATCAGAATTAAAAATAGGGTCATCATCTTTGAGTATTTGCCTTAAACCATCAAAGTAACCATTTGGATGCGTATTTAATAGCCAAGTGCTTGGTTGGTTGGGGTAAAATTTTTCTCGTGTAAGAGTTTTGTTATCAGCCTTGAATTCTTCGGGAGATTCTGCGTTCTCCAAAAGTTTCATTTCGCCTTGTAATATATTCGGATCTTGGTAATTCGAGTCGTCGAATTCGCGATCAATTGATTCAATCACCAAACAAATATTTTTATCCATCAGAAGTTCCCCAGTCTCATAATAAGATCGTGAGAGAAAGCGTTCAAATCGTTGTATCCTGTTTCGGTTGAGAGCAAGCCGTTTATTTTTTTAATAACTTCGGTGCTTGCTCTGTAATCATCGGGGGCCCATGAAATAATTTCCATGGCCAATCTAAATTTTGGTTCGGGGCTCTTAACAAGCAACCCTTGCTTTTGGTATCCTTTTACAAGCTTGTCATAAACTTGCACGCCTTTTTTTAGCTGAGCGATGCTTTCGGCAACGTTTTGATGTCCGAGGGGGCCATCGATTTTCTTTTTATGGTTGATTGATTCAATGTTTGTGTGGCGTAATCGGGGCAGGCTTCATCGCCGAGTCTTGTCATTGCGGCTTGTTGTAAAAGCTCTGCTTTAATGCCGGTTTTGCTTTTCCACCAGTCAAGTTAAAGCGGCTAAAACAAAAAAACCGCCTTATGGCGGTTTTTGAGCTCCTGGAGAGGGACTTGAACCCCCGGCCCGATGGTTAACAGCCATCTGCTCTACCGACTGAGCTATCCAGGAAGGCAATTTCAAGGGTTTGTTTAACTCGCCCTCGAACTTGATGTGATTATATAACAAATGGTTTTTAAATGCAACAACTTTTTTAAATTTTTTTAATTTTTTTATAATTACTTAAGAAGTAATAGAATGAATAACTTGTCGAATGGCAGATAAGATTATATATTATCAGAAATTACTCACATAGGTTTGAATATGACTGAAATATTAATATTTGTTATTTTGCTTTTATGTTCTGCTTTTTTTTCGTGCAGTGAAACAATAATTACAGCTTTGAGTGAAATGAGTTTGTCGTCAGGAACGAGAACCGGCAGGCTTCACAATTTAGTTTTGTGGTTATGCAGAAACAAGGGGACGGTAATTGGCGGAATATTGGTCGGGAACAATATTGTTAATACTGTTCTTGCTGTTTATGCGGGTGTTGTTTCAGACAATTTTTTTACAAAGACACAAATGTTTAGCCCTGCTATGGGGCCAATTGTCGCTTCTTTTATAACCATAGTGCTTTTATTGGTGTTTGGCGAAGTAATTCCAAAACAAATCGGCGTAACATTTGCGCGCAGATTAATCTACATTGTTGCTTACCCTATTTATGCCATCGTTTTGGTTTTAAAGCCTGTTACAAGTGCTATGGATATCCTGAGCAGATTTGTTATGAAGCTGTTGCCTTTTAAACAAGACGGTAGCGGAGCACCAACTATTCAAGAGATGCTTGTTATGGCAAAATACAGCGAAAAGGCCGGGCATATTGACTCTTTGGAACGAAAACTAATGGCGCGATCGAGCAAATTTAACGATATAGCGGCACGCGACGTCATGGTTCCCAGAAACAAGGTGACGGGAATTCCCGTAAATATTGATTATGAAGCGTTAATGGCGATTTTTAAAGAAAATATGTACACGAGGGTTCCTGTTTACATAAGCGATATAGACGAGATAATTGGCGTTTTTAACTTTAAAGAATTGTTAAAAATAAGTAAAAACGATACCTCAACATTTAATGTTGCGAAAAATATGATTGTTCCTTTATATATACCTGAAAATGTCGCTATAGGTGAACTTCTTGAAAGAATGCGCGAGAATTGCAGCCATATGGCGGTGGTTATAGATGAATACGCTGCGACTCAAGGTATAATAACAATGGAAGACATTGTTGAACGCGTATTCGGAGTTATAAATGACGAATATGATGAAGATGTGCCTCGGTCGTTAATTTCTGAGCAAGAAAAACTTCATAATGATGGCAAAATAATTGTAGACGGCAGTATTACTTTGCAAGATTTAGGAGAAATGCTGAGTGTCAAATTTCCTGAAAAAATAACTCGCCGTGTAAACACTTTAAATGGCTTTTTAACTTTTGTGAAAGGCGATTTTCCGAAAGAAAAAGAAAAGATTTATTACGACAGATACCTTTTTATAATTAAAGAAACCGAAAGTCACAGAGTCGAAAAGGTTTTGATAACCGGAAAATAGAAATTAAAAAATCTTAGGCGTAAATTTTGCGTTCAAACGTAAAATTTGCCAAGTTTCTTTTCTTTCGCATGTGTCTGTAAAGAATTAGGAGCCCCACGCCTTTAAGGGCCGTAGAAAAACTTATTGCCGCCCAAATTCCGTTAACGCCGTAACCGCAATATTCGGCTAAGAACCATGCCGCAGGAATACGCGCGAGGGTTGTGGGCACAGTTATAAGCAATGTGGGCCCTGTTACTCCTATTCCTGTGAAAACGCCCCCAAGGACGAGTTCCCAGGCCATGAGTATTTCGCAGATCCCGATTATTCTCAGGTATGACACACCTGCGCTGATCAATTTAAGATCTGTTGTTAAAAGTTTCATGAGGTATTCGGGATAAATCATAAAAAGCACCGCAAAAGGCAGTGAAATTATTGTTCCGATTCTTATTCCCGTGTATGTAATTTTATCTATTTCTTCTGTTTGTTTTTTGCCAACCGCGTTGCCGACAATTGTGGTCATGGCTATGCCAAGTGCCACCGCAGTGTAGTAGGGGAAACTTTCTATTCTGTGGCACACGCCGACAGCAGAAACATGTACCATCCCATAGGGCGCAATCAGGCGTGTCAGAATTGGGTAAATAATTGACCAAACCCAAGAAGTTGCAGCATTCGGGAAACCTATTGCAACAATTTTTTTGTATAAATGGTGTCGAATGGTTAAAAAATCTTTAAAAGGCGGAATATAGGCGCGTCTTTTTAAAATTGCATATCTTAAAATTAACGAGATAAAATGCCCGATTAAAGTCGCCCAAGCAGCACCCTCGATTCCCATTTCAGGAAATCCAAGCCAGCCAAACATTAAAATTGGGTCTAATACACCGTTTATAACAAGGCATACAAACATTATTGCATTGCTGATTTTATTGTCGCCGTAGGCATTAAATATTATGCCCCCAAGCATATCCAAATACATTATTGCGAACCCGCATATAAGTATTTTAAAATAACTTATGGCTTGAGCTGATGTTTCGGGTGTTAATCCCATTAGGTCAAAAAAAAGACTCATATTTGGGTAAACTATCGAAGTAACTGCCAAACTGATAAAAATACTTAAGGATACTGCCTGAACAGCAGTATCCCAAGCTTTTTCTTTGTCTTTAGCGCCGTTATATTGCGCAATTAACGATGCTGCTCCGCCGCCTGTTACATTCATAACAGAGTAAAGCGACCACACAATAAAACCTGCGGCGGCAACCCCTGATAAAGCGTCGCCGCCAAGCTTTTCGATCCAGTAGATGTCTACCACATCGAACAATATTAAGCCCAAGAATCCGCTTAGTGCAGGGAGACTTATGTGCAGTATTTTTTTTAGCAGCATTTTTTTTAAGGCTGTGTTTAAGCCTTACTCCTTAGAATGAATCGGCGGAATCTGTGATTTTTACATTATCGGCAATAATCAGAGTGGGAACTGACAATGCTATAGGTGCTCTTCTATCGTAAGTATGAGAAATATTTGCAGATTGTACATTTTCAGATATTCTCAAAATATTACTGAATACATTTTTAAAGGTATCTGTAATTCTTGCAGAAAACACCGGCCCAATTATTTTGCCGTTTTCAATTAAAAGCCCGTTGAATCTGCTGCTTCCGGTGAATACGCCTTTCCCCGGGTTTGGCAATCCCATATAATGCAATGCCGGCACATAAATAACTCTGCCATATTCCTTAGAAGCGTCTATAGCGCAATCGGAGTCTTTGCCGCCTGCCACTGCCAAACTCAAGGTTTCTGTGGTGTGTCCGGTTGCGGTTTTATTAAATTTTGCAGCAGTTACAGCGTCGTAAGCGAAATTTATAAGTTTACCGTTTTCAACAAAAACAAAAGGTTTTCTTTCATGACCTGTTAAGTCAAAAACATAACCGAAAGTGTTATTATTGTTTGGCAAATCTGCAACGGTTATTTTTTCGCTTAATATTTGATCGCCTAATTTTGCGTTGGTCGTCCAACCTTGTTTTTCTTCGTAAGCTCTGCCGTTAAAACCTGTCTCGGCTGCCATTGCCATTATGTCTGCAATTGCATCTGCGCCGAAAGCGACTTTATAGTTGCCGGGTTCAAGCTTTATACCTTCGTTATTTTCATAAACAGACAGCAAGCGGTTTAAGTTTTCTATTGCTCTTATTGTTGAAAACTCTTTTAATTGCCATCCTGTTTGGGTTTCTTTGAGTTCCCATTTTTTTTGCGGGTGCTTTAAAACCAAATTAAACTGCATGTCAGTGCCTAAATGCCAAGCAGTGTTTTGGTTCTTCGTTGTCGTAATAAAGAGCTCAACAGAACCGCTCGACCAAGCTCCCGAGAAATTATATTTATTGCCGACTTTTTCAATTATTTCTTTGTATGCATCGGCTTTAAATTGAGGGTCAACGCTTTCGAGCGCTTCATCATATTGTTCAGAATGTCTGATGCTTTTATGCACCTCGGGAATAGGCATTTCAAAGGCGTTTTCGGCTGAATTATCGGCTTTGATTACAGCAATTTCGAGGGCTTTTTCTACGTATTCCGAACCGGAAATTTCACCCATTTGAGTGTGTTTGCCCGATTTTTTTCCTTTGAAAACTTCTATGTCAAGTCTGACTAAGGATTCGGAGGTATTAAGCGAAACGGAATTGTTACCGATTCTCATTAAATGACTAATTTCTTTATGCATTACAAAAGAAGCATTAATGCCCTTTTTAGCAGCTAAATCTCTTACACCGCAAATAATCTTTTCAACTTCATTTCTGTTCATTGTTAGCTCCTTTCGCCGGTAATTACGTCATCGAACCTTAAAACAGGCACTCCGTGCCCGATTTCCATCGCTTGGTTAGGCTCGCCTTTTCCGCAATTTTCAACCTGACAAACTCTGTATGTGCTCTCGTCACCTACAGCAGAAAGATTATTGTAGAATTCCAATGTGTGCCCCTGATAAGTTGCATTTCTGACAACACCGGTTTTCTTGCCGTTTTTTACTTCCCAGGCCATTTCTGTTGCGAAATGAAAATGTTCTCTGTTTGAGCCGATAGACCAAGACAGCGGTGTGTCGACGATTATTCCGTTTTCGGTGTTTTTAATTATATCGTCTAAATTACCGTCATTTCCGGGAAGTATGCTAACGTTGCTCATGCGGTCGATCGGAGCTCTGTAAAACGCCGTTGCTCTGGAGCATCCTCCGCTTTCTTTGAAAACTTCTTTTTGAGCTTTTGCGTTGGCTTCTGCTATCATTGCTCTTGAAGTGAGGGCATCTTTAAGAATTCCTTTTTCTATAAGTAAATAGTCTCTTTCGGGTGTTCCTTCATCGTCGAACCCAAATGTGCCCGGAGAATTTTCTATTTTTCCGTATGCGCTGACATTAAGCTTTTCGCTTCCGTATTTTAATTTGCCGAAATCGTTTAACCCAACAAAAGATCCGCCTGCATAAGACAGTTCATATCCTAAGATTCTGTCTAATTCGAGCGGGTGGCCTATTGTTTCGTGAACTTGCAGCATTCCTTGTCCCGGGAGCAATATAACGGAACGCTTACCGTAATCTAATTGTTTTGCTGTGAGCAGTTCTTTTAATTCGCCTTTGATTCTTTTTGAGTGATTGAAAAACAGTTCAGGCTTGATAAGCATTTCAAACCCGCGAGTTCCTGTTCCCTCTGTATAGAGGTCGTGGCTGCGTCTTTGCGGCAAACCGTCTTCGTCTAACGCGGTTATAGCCATTTTTGAAAACACATTTGTTATAGTTTTGTCAGTTTCGGTGCCTTCGCTGTTAAAGAAGTAAATATGCCTGTGCTGGAACATTGTCATTAAGAGGCGCTGGATAATCCAGTCTTCTTTAAGAGCTTTGTCGGTTGCCAGTAAGAAGTCTAATTTATCTTTTATTGAAACGTCGAAGGGGTTTTGCTTTACGGGCGATGCAAAAGATCCTTTAATCGCGGGTTTCTTTGCCATTCTCAGCGGGGTGTTAACTAAGGAAGCTGCGGTTTTTGCGTTTGCAAAAGATTTGTCAAAACACTTTTCAATTTCGCTTATGCTGCTTGTTGCTGCGAATCCCCAGGCACCGTTATAAAGGACTCTCACTCCGATTCCATTTTCGTAAACGGTGTCGTTAACTTCGATGTTGCCGTCAAAAATGATAAGCATTTCTGTGTCGCCTTTTGTGTAGAGTCTTGCATCAACGTATTCGGCGCCGTCACTGATAATTCTGTCAATATTTTGCAGGATATTTTTTTTGAGTTCTGAAGATATTGTCATTCCATTTCGCCTTTCCTTTTAAGATTTGAAACATTTTACTACATAAGTTCTGCAAACGCAAAATTTGTGCCAAAAAAAGTTAGTTTGGGAGGAAAATTTGGGTGCATGCGGCGCCGGCTTTCAGCGGGGAATTATTGGCAGGCTGTGGTTGTGTGCGGTTTGGTGGTTTTGGCTTTTGGGTGGGGAGGCGCCGAGCTTTTGAGGCGGGGCACAGCGCTCATGTGGTTCGCTCCGGCTCACAACGTCAGCTGCGTCTCTCGCCTCGGACGACCGAAGAACCCCCGTAACGTGCCTCAGGCACGTGACGGAGGCCCTTTGCCCTCGTGGCAAAGGGTTCGGTCTTACCGGACTCGTTCGCAGGATGTTGTGGCCTTCGCTCAAACATTCGCTTTTGTGCCCCTTCTCAAGCGCTCGGCTTGCTTTGGGTAGCGAAAGTGTAGAAATCTCAACTATATGGTTTATTGTCAAACCATGTGTCGCGTCGGGTAATATTTAGAAGAGGTGCTTGCGGCGCCGGCTTTACAGCGGGGTTGTTAGCCTAGCGTTTGGGAGGTGTTGTTGGGAGTTGGCGGTTAGTCGAGAGGTGGGGGAATTGGTGCAAGCGGCGCCGGCTTTACAGCGGGGGTTGTAGCCTAGCGTTTTGGAGGTGTTATCTAGAGTCGGCGGGTGATTATAGTTTGGGAGAGTTGTGCAAGCGGCGGCGGCTTTACAGCGGGGTTGTTGGCCTAGCGTTTGGGATTTGATGTCGAGAGTTGCAGAGGTATGAGGATGTGCTTTCGTTGGCAGTGATTGTGGGTAAATAAAAGCCCGTGTTGTGATATACAGACACGGGCTTTTTCGATTAAAGACGGTTGGTTCAGAATTGAGGGATTGTTTTTACTGTTCCTTTGGGAAGTTTGAGTTTTGTTGCGGGTTTTGTTTTTATGCGGCCGTCTACCATTGGGCTGACGGTTTTGGCTTGTTTGAGGTATCTTAAAAACAAGTCGGAGCCGAGAATTCCGGTGGTTTCGAGGTTGACGGCTTCTTTAAGTGCAGAAAGACCGTTTCCGGCTTCGGCTAAGAAGTCGTTGGTAGTGATTGTGTAAAGCTTGTTGTCTTCGATGGCTTTTTGATTAAAGCTGTATAAAGGCTCGGCTTTGTTGTAGTCGACGCGCATGGAGCCTGAAATTTGCAAAAAGCCGCCAAAGCCGCCGGGTGTGTTGTTCAATTCGGCAACTTGTCTGAAGAGTTTTTTCAGAGATTCGCCTTTTAAGGTTAGTTTAACCATATAATTGTCGAAAGGCAGAACATTTAGTACATCGCCGGTTGTGATGGTGCCTTCTTTGATCGAGTCTCTGATTCCGCCACCGTTCATTATTGCTCCATCGGCGTTTGTGAGTTCGGCCATAGAATCGCACATCAGGTCACCCAAATTGGTTTCGATTCTTCTTACGTTGCCTCTGGTGCCGTCTAAAAATACTTTTGTTTCGGCGACAGGCTCGGACACTTTTCCTTCTATTTGTTTCCAGAGCTTATTTACCTCGACCGAAATTTTGGGGTCGTTAGGAATTTTGTGGTCCATTTTTATTAACCCGGCTCGTTCAACTTCAATTTTGAAGTCTGTGTTTTTATAAAAACTAATGTCGTATCTTGTAACTTTTTCTCCGAATTCGCCGGGTTGAGACATGAATCTATGGCCGTTAGGCCCTTTTGTCACTGCCGGAGGGTCAATAAACAAATGTGTGTGTCCGCCCAATACCCCGTCTATTTCGGGGAACTGTTCAAATATTTCAAGCTCTTTTTCCCAGCCGAGGTGAGACAACACAAGGATCATATCGGGTTTTTGTGCCTTGATCTCAGGCAACACTGAGGCTACTGTTTGCGCTGCCTTCATAATCTCAATATCTTTTACAAACACCGATTGCACAATGGAAGTGAGGTTCTCGGGCGCCAGCCCGATAATCGCTATTTTTACGCTGTTATCGTTGCCTGTGTTAATTAGCGTGTAAGGCTTAATTAACTTTTGCAAAGACGGAATACGTTTGAATTTGATGTTTGCGCCTAAAATCGGAAAATTCGCATTTTTTACAGCCTCTGCCAAAGTTTCTTGACCTTTGTCAAATTCGTGGTTTCCAAGGGTCATGGCGGCGTAGCCGGTTTGGTTCATGTATTCAACATCGGGCACACCTTCAAAAAACCTGTAAAAGAATGTTCCCTGTGAAATGTCTCCCGAAGAAAGCATCAATACTGATTTTCCTTCGGCTTCAAGTGATTCTTTGTATTTTTTTATTCTTGCATACCCGCCGACCACTTCTTTGTTTTGGTTTTCAAATTCCATTAAATGGGCATGAATATCGGAAGTGTGAAGTATCGTAAACCGCGCAGGCTCCGATTTTTTTACACCGGGCGCCGAATGGGCAATTCCCATAGAAAAAATGGAAAATAAAGTGACGAAAAAGCAGAAACTTTTAAATACGCTGCGATTCATATGTTTTCCTTATGTATATTTATTTATTTATTTAAATCTTTTGCGGTCAAAATTCTGTTCCCGCCAAGCTCTATTGTTTTTGCGAGGAGGTTGTCGGCGGTTTCTAACAGCTGATTTTGATTCATTGCGACGTCAAACTGAACGATTGCCAAACTTAAAGTTAATTTTTCTTCGTTGTTTCCGTGTTTGACTGTTATGTTTCTCATGCTTTCAAGAATTTTTTCAGCGGCAATAATACAACCTTCAATGCCTGTGTCGGGCATTATTATAGCGAATTTGTTACCCTCAAAACGACACGGCAAATCATTAAATCTGATAACTCGCTTGATTGTTGTTCCTACCTTTACGAAAGCAGCGTCTCTGAAAGCAACACCGTGCTTTTCGATGAGACTTTCGAGCGAATCAATTGAAGTCATAATAATCGATAGTGGGCTTTTGATACGCCTTAAGCGTGATATTTCCTGGGATAATCGAATTTTAAAGTAATGGTTTGTGTATAAGTGAGTGAGGGCATCGGTAATGCCGCGTTTGTAGAGGTTTGCGTTTTTAAGGGCGATTCCGAGTTGGCTGCAAAGAAGCTGTGCCATTTCGAAGTCGTGTGCGGAAATTTTTTCATCGTTATTCTTATCGCTCAGGTTTACCATGGCCAGAATTTCGTCTTGGACAACGATCGGAATGACAATAAAAGAATTTGAGGCGTAATTTTGCGCTCTGTTAAACGAAAAACGCTCTTCGCAAGTTATGTCGGGGACATAGAGCGGCTGCATCGTTTGAATCACATACTGCGAAATAGGAGATGACCACAAATCGAGTGCTGCCGGCAAGCTGCGATTATTTCTGCATATATTGTATCGGTTTTCGGTTGGATCAAATATACTCATAGAGAATTTGTTGATTCCCATGACTCCCTTGAAAATACTTTCGACCGTGTTGGGCAAGTTTTCGATTTCGAGTTCTGAGGATATTGTCTGACTTGCTTCTCTTACCGAATCAAGTTCGCGCACCCTCACGTCGAGGATTTCATTAGTTTCGCGCAAGTTTTGCATCAGACGATAAGTGTTGATTGCCGACGAAATATTTCGTGTGATAATTGTCAAAAGCTCGCTGTCAAATGGGTCTTCGTCTTCTTTATGGAATCTGTTGCCCAGAATTAGCAGGCCTAAGTTCTGATTGTCGGTGCTGAGAGTGAATATTCTTTCGATTTCGCCTTCTTTGAAAGTTTCTTTAAATTGGCTAATTTCGTCGCGCACCAAATCAGCTATGTCGATATTTTGTTTTAAAACTAATTTTTCGAAAATTGCTTGATCTATGTTAACTCGTGGTAATCTGGCATTTGCGCGTAATTTAATGTCTACAAGGCATTCAAGACACTTATTTTCTTTTTCGAAGGTGTATATTGCGCCACGGGTTACGCCCATTGTGCCCAGCAGAATTCTGAGCATTGATCTTAAGCCGGCCTGCAAATTTTTACTTGAACATAAAAAAGAGCTTAAATCTATGAAGCTGCCTAATATGTATCTGAGTCTTTCCACTCTTTTATGTTCTTTTTCGGCATCTATTTCGGCCTGGGAACGGGCTGCTTCGTTAACCTTTTTTTTGACCAGATGCATCAGCGTGCCTGACGGCGGGAAAGATGTTATTTCATAGCCGTCCATGAGACGTTCCATGAGCATGATGCCCCATCCACGTTTATATGAAGATTTTAGTTTCTTTTTAATGTCGGGTTTTTCGACAACGGAAGGGTCAAAGCCGCGCCCGAAATCACGAATATTGATGTTTAATAAGTCGTTCTCAAATGTAAGAGAAATTTGAATTTCGCGTGCTTGCGGGCTGTCATTATCTGTTAAATCTTTGGGAGCATGCTCTTTGGCGTTAATAAGCCCTTCGATAAATGCCAAACGCATTTCATCGATTGCTTCAGAAGAAAATCCGCACTTTTTTGCGAACATATCAAGGTATTCACAAGCTTCGAGCTCAGAATCTTTTTCGTTTTCCAGTTTAAAAAACAAATGAGGAACCATTGATGACAAAGGGGGCCTCCTTAAAAAGCACGCTAATATATAATAACGAGTCAATTCTATTTTAAAGTTTAACCCTGTGTCAAGAAAATACTGAAGCAATATCTTATAAAGTTTTGTTGGATAATAGTAACCCATTAATGTTAAACTCAAAATGTGTTGAAAATTAACTTACTCTTTTTGAAACGAAAGAAGCTTTTAAAAAGTATATATAGTAAGTCATAACTATTATCGCTAAGTGCAGGTTACAATCAATGAAAAAAGCCGCTCGTTCCGGCGTCTCGCTTGTCGAGACAATGGTTGGCATAATACTGTTCTTTCTTGTCTTTGGCGCGACCTTCAGAGCCTTTGCTCCCACTGCCACCGCAAGTCATAACTTGCTGCGCGGCGCGACAATAGCCATGAATGCGTGCAACTGGTATTTGAATGAGTTAGAGCAGAGAATTCAGTATGAAGGCGCTTTGCCCGCATCAGAATTAGGGGAAAAAGATGTCACGGGTCTTTTCGTAAAAGAAAATTTTTCTGATATCGTTATGTTGCGTTCTCTTAAAGCAACTTCAAATATTACTCTTACAAAAAATCTGTATAACGCAAAAATCACATTCAGATGGGGAAACAGCGAAGGCGACAAAGTGCGAAACCATAATTTCGAATTGTCCCGACTTCTTGTTCAGCCAAATTTCTAGCTTTTTCAAGGTAGACAAATGAAACATAAAAAAAACGGCATTACTTTAGTGGAGATCCTTATCGCGATAGCTGTGCTTGGTCTGATGATGACTTTTTTGTTCCCGATTTTTTCATATTCACGGCGCGCGGGCACAACAATGAACCGTCTCGATGTTTACCACGACATTCGAAAGGTAGATCACGCCATATCGGGTGAATTGAAATTGGGCTCGGGGGTATTGTACCCTCCTAAACCCGCCGGAGACTCAACAACCGACTGGTATTCCCAAGTGATTTTCAGAAACCACTTAAATCAAGTGCTAATGGTCTATTTAAACGAACAAGATAAATTAGTTTTATTTAACTACGACGACATTAAAGATTCGTATTTATCGCTTGGCCGCTTTTTAGGCTCTAAGGTCAAAGATTTTGCGGTGCGCAGGCACGGCAATTCCGTAATCGAATACAAACTTACATTTGAAATTGAAAAACAAGATTTTACTATTTCTAATCGCATTACATTGGTAAATGTCTTTTAAAGGAGGTCTAAGATGAGGCGAAAAGGTTCGGCCATCATGATGGCTATTATTCTCGGCTCTGTATTTTTTATGGCCGTAAGCGGACTTTTACGGCATTCTTCGGGCGAAATGAAACATATAAAAGCCGTCAGTTCGGTTAAAAAAGCCGAAATGCTTGCCATGTCAGGCATAGATTGGGCCGAAAGCGAGCTTAGGGTGGGGCGTTGGTATGGCAAAGACTTTGAGCCTTACGAAAAAAATATAGGCGAGCATCAAACTTTTGGAGTAAAAGACCTAACCCCCTTCGGTTCAGGCGAAGGCAAAGTGAAAATTGTTTGTGAAGACGTTGCTAACAAGGTTCCCGGAGAAAACATGTACGGAATGCAAAAGATATGGTTTTTGCATCATATTAATGTTTATGCTCTTGGGCAATTTGAAAACCAAAAATGTTTAATCTACGGTCGTTATATTGTTTCCCCCGAACCGATTTTGAACAGCAAGTCTACAGACGGCGCCGGTTTTACAAGCCCCGAACACGGGATTCCCGGCGCAGTCGGTGTTGCGGCATCAAAATCTATGGTTAACGGTGAAGAAATATTTGATTATGTTGTAAAAGAAGTTAAAGTGTCGCAATACGACAATGTTGATGTGAACACAGTTGTGGCAATATTAAACCCGCTGAATGATCCTGACACGAATATCGAAGTAAGGCCCCATACATTTGGGGTGGTGGCAGAAGTGAAGTGCGAAGTCGGGCAAACCTGCCGGGCGGGCGATAATGTGATGATACTTACAAAGACCATCGATACGGCCGGCGCCGGCTCAGCTGTTATGAAAACTCTTAAAAAGATGGTGCGTGTAACGAAAATTCCTCTCGAAATCTGGAAAGACTTAGATATAGAAGACAGAAATGACAGATTCACGTTGTCGCAATATATAAACGGAATCTCGGGCGATTACTTACAAAATTTTGTTGCTCATGCTTCTTTGGAAGACGCCCTAAAAGACATCGGAAACACCAAGCTTGATAAAAAATTGAGTGCGCAGAAAATTTTAAATAAGCTGCCGGCGCACATAACCAACACTACTCGAAACAGAGCCGAAAACACTTTTTTGGCACATATGATCAAAAACTTTACTGCTCCGGGCGGTACATGGGACAAAAAAGAAAAAGCGTTAGACAAAACTTATTTAAAACTAGACCACCCAAAAACTACCAAACCGCCTAAAGAATTGGTGGACTGGCTCAGTGAATTAGGGCTCGCCCATGTTTTAAACACAAAACCCAGACGAGATTCAAGATATTTTGATCCTCGAATGAAAAATGATGAATTTTTGAATTTGCTGACTCCAAAGTATAATCAGCCACCCGAAAAATTTATTGAAGAACTTTCGCAGTTATCTGACGCGTCAAGATTAATTCGTATTGAAGAGGGTGATTTTGGATCATCGCAGGTTCACAATGAAAACGAAAACGGGATAACGATAATTAATCCCGACAAAGGAGTTAAGGTAACAGTTGAAAAAGTTACCAAAAAATATTCTTTTGTTGACCCCGAGTCGGGGTTTGCAATTGAAATGCAGGATTTGATGAGTTTTATCAAAAAATATTACGATGATGACGGTTCTCAGAGCCCACGCGAAGACACCAGAACCAATGAGCATATTGATTGGCCGCTTCCTAAGCCGGCACCTCCGCCGCCCACACCGAGGCAGGGCGGAACATATGTTTGGAATCCCGGAACACCCGGCACTCCTCCCGGCGAGCCGACCTGGACATACAAAAACGGTACAAAGCATGAAGTTGACCACCCGGTCGGCGATTCAAGAGATTTTGAACCGCACACTTCTAACCCTGACGGTGGGCGCGAAGACTACGAAGTTATCGGTGAAGACGCAGTCGAAAATACCGACGGCGGTGAAAACGAAGAAAGCGAAAACGACAATTGGGCGACAGGGCGATGCCGCACAACCGGTTGTAAGAGCACTAAGGGTGCCATAGAATTAGACAAGGGCGGCAAGTGGAACGGCGAAGCCGGCAAGCCCGGTGTTGACCCTTCGCAAGGCAGTTATGTTTGGGTTGCAGACCCCCCGCCCCCCGAACCCGGCTCTCAGGGTAACGACGGTTCAGACGGCGAAGAATCCGGCGGCGGTGACGGCACCGGCACGGGCACAGGCGGCACCCCCGGTACTCCGGGCGGTGGCGGCGGTCCTTCGGGTAACCCCGGAGCAGGTCCGTCAGTCCCGGCTTCACCTCCTCCGGCTCCTCCGGCACCCCCGCGTTCAGCTTTTGGTGCCTGTTAAAAATATTTTAAAAAAAAGATGTTGACATTAAAAAGGTAAAATGATAAACTGAATTTCCTGCCTCGGCAGGGCGGTCTTCAAAGAGACCTAAGTTAATTGAGAATAAGATCAGAAGACTTTAAAATATGACGCCAAGTGGGACCTAATAATTTGCTTAACCGCAGGTTATTAAGTTCTTTTGAGTCTTTCGTAAAACGAAGACATAATGTTTAATTTTGAGAAAAGATTAAACGCTCTTAAAAACGTAAAAAGCGGCTTAACGGTCGTTTTTAATATTTTTTATGGAGAGTTTGATCCTGGCTCAGGACTAACGCTGGCGGCGTGCCTAACACATGCAAGTCGAACGATTCTTTGATTTATAGCAATATTTATTAAAGAGGAGTGGCGAACGGGTGAGTAACACGTAGATAATCTGCCTTTCAGACGGGGACAACTCAGGGAAACTTGTGCTAATACCCGATGAGACTACGAGGGGGGACTTTCGTAGCCAAAGGTGGGGGCAACCTCACGCTGAAAGATGAGTCTGCGTCCTATCAGCTAGTTGGTGGGGTAAAAGCCTACCAAGGCGAAGACGGGTAGCCGGCCTGAG
>MWDD01000013.1 GCA_002070375.1 bacterium ADurb.Bin157
CCATATAAAACGTGAAAAAGGTCAGTAACATCGTTCTTGTGACACAAGCAAAATTATCGGAAGGCGCATTAAAGCAACGAATTGAGAAAACACCGTTTATCAGACCAAAAAAAACATAAAAACCAAATAAATAATACCGAACCTGATAATATGAACTCAGATATATTTCTACCTGTGGAGTGTTTCGAAGCCATAATATGAAAATATTCGCAAAAACTGAGTTTAAAATTATTGCATCGAAAAACACCGACAGCAAAGCAAGAATATTTTCGGCACCGTTTGGTAAACGAATGCCATTTAATCTAAAAAAACTGCCTTTTGTTTTTTTCATGCCTTCTTTAAAGCCAATTCAATTTCGGCAGCGATATCGTCAATAGAAACAACTACTCCTGCAGCATCGGCTTCTATAGCTGCTTTAGGCATTCCGTAAACAACGGAAGTCGCTTGATTCTGAGCAATTGTAAAGCCGCCGGCCTGCTGTATTTTTTTTAACCCCAGAGCACCGTCTGAACCCATTCCTGTTAAAATAACGCCCGTAGCCTTGGCACCAAAAACTGATGCGGCAGAAGAAAATAAAGTGTCAATGCATGGGGCAAAGGCCTCATTATTTGGGTTTCCGGGAGTAATGACAAACCGGTAGGTTCCCTCATTTGTGCGCTCTATTTCGGTTTGGTTGTCTCCCGGACAAACATAAGCAACTGAGTTTTGAACTATTTCGCCATCTGAAGCCTCTTTTACGCGGATTGCACAAAGACTGTTCATCCTCGAAGCGAATGCCGAAGTAAAAGCTTGAGGCATATGCTGAGCAATTATGATTGGTGCACGAACCAAAGGATTTATTCCGGAAAGAATTTTTTGAACAGCCGGGGGGCCTCCGGTTGAAGCTCCAATAAAAATGGCTCGTCTTATGTATTGTTCTATTTTAGAACCTTCAGAAGCAAAATTTCTTTTTGCGGCTAAAAAATCCAGTTTCAGATGTCTTGGTTTACTGCCGGCCGCTGCACTAATTTTTGCTGTCAATTCGTCTTTTAAACTCAGAATAGAAGCGCTAAGCGTAGACCCAGGCTTGGGAATATAATCTACCGCGCCCAAATCCAATGCATCTAAGGTTATTTTTGCACCCTCGTTAGTTAATGAACTAACCATCAAAACAGGTGTCGGACAAACACGCATAATTTCTTTCAAAGCCTGTAAACCGTCCATCACAGGCATTTCTATGTCCATGGTAACTACATCCGGTTTCAGTCTGAGAACAATTTCAATCGCTTCAACACCGTTTGAAGCACTTCCGACGATTTCTATTGAAGGATCAGACTTGATCATGCGCTCAATAGCCGTGCGCATAAAAGCCGAATCGTCCACAACAACAACTTTAATCTTTTTTTCTGTCATTTTACTTACTTATTTCATTTATTTTTTTTTCAAAACATAGGTGTTCTTGTAATTAATTATTTCAAATTTCGAGTTATCAGATGGTAAACATTCCGTTTCGCCCAACAATAACAGCCCGCCGGGATTCAAGTATTCATAAAAAACCTCTAAAAGTCTTGTCTTCAAATCATCCTTGAAATATATCAACACATTACGACACATAATTATATCTGACCAATTCAGTTTTTTCAAATCATTTCCCTGATTTAGGTTTAACTTATCAAAAACTACACGCTCTGCAAACTTTTTGTCTATAACGAAATTGCCAAAATCATTGAAAACTCCGAATTTTTCCGGAAAGATTTTTTCGAAACCGCTGAATTTATCCCTTACCGAACGAACAGAGAAGATTCCTTTCCTCGCTGCCTCTAAATTGAGAGAATTTATATCACCCGCTTTTATTATGTATTCTGCCCAAGGATATTGGTTTTTAAAGTTTTTTAATAAAATCGAAACAGAATAAGGTTCTTCACCTCTTGAGCAACCTGCACTCCAAATTCTTAGCGGCATATTGATTTTTGCGGGATCACTAAAAAAACTCGGAAAATACTCATAATACAAATACTCAAATTGATTTGGGTTTCTAAAAAAATAACTTTCACTCACAGTAAGTGCCGCAATTAAATCTTCCATTACAAAAGTAAAGTTTTCACCCTGCTTAAGCATACTTATATATTCGTCAACACCGGAAATAGCATATTTTTCTATCTGCAATGTTATTTTTCGCACAACCTGTTTCAAAAACAGACGATCAAGAACAATTCCGGAAAAATCTGCAACCATTTCGGCTATTTTACCAATATGATTATCATTGATATTGATAACAGAGCTTAAGTGCATCTTTTACGCCTTATGATATGGTTCGTTATACATTATCGAAATGGCCCGATAAAGCTGCTCTGCCAACACAAGCAAAGCCAATTGATGATTCATTGTTAAAGGGGAAAGGGAAATAGATTCTTTGCCAATAAGCCGCATCCTAGGATCATGCCCCTCTGCCGCCCCAAGACAAAAAGTTACATTGTTGATTCCCGAGTGTATTTTTTTTTCCAACCATTTTGTAAACTCGTCAGTGCCCTTAAATTGAGCGTATTCATCAAGTAATACGACACACTCTTTACTTCCTGCTCTCTTAACAAGCTCATCTTGATTTTTACAACAAATCAAATCAACAGAAAGCCTGCCATTGCATCTTTCAAGGTATTGATCAATTAATTTTTGATAGGGCTTATCAGATATTTTGCCCGGCATACATACTTCTATCTTCATGGATTTTGATTTATTAAAATCCTTTCACTGGCAAAATCTTGGGAAGCAACAACTATTTTTGTGTTTCGAAAATCGCTCTTAGAGTTTTCAAGAAAGGGAACCAAAGAACGCCTCGCTAAATCGGGGGTATTAGACTCTTGACTCAAATGCATCAAAACTAAACCGGCAGGCGGCTTATCCATTTTTGAAAGAACGCCGCGAACTCCTTCGTTGGGCAAATGACCGTTCGGGCCCTTTATTCTGTCTTTTAACCACGACGGGTAAGAACAAAAACGCAACATTTCACTATCGTAATTACTTTCCAAACATAAAATATCAGACCCCTTTGAATGCTCTAATACTTCAGGAGTTACCCGCCCCAGATCTGTGGCAACCGACATTACATCGCCATTATGAGAAAACCTGAAACCTACGGGCTGATTAGCGTCATGCGGCACATTAAAGGCAACACAGTCACAACCGTTTACACTTATATTTTTACCGGGATTAATCGCAATAGGATTCTTAATCTCAACACCTTTGCACTTTATCCCTGAAATAGTGCCATTTGTGGCATAAACGGGCAATTGTGGGTATTTATTCAATAAAACACGCAGACCTTTAACATGATCATCATGCTCATGCGTTATAAAAACCCCATTCAAATCGCTACCATCAATGTTTCGCTCCGCAAGGAAATCTGTTATTCGACGACAGGCAAATCCGACATCAAGAAGAAAACAGCTTTCACCAAGTTCAAGCAAAGCTGAATTTCCTTTGCTTCCGGAGCCGATAAAAGTTAAACCGATCAAGTTACACTTCCTAGGTTTGAATTCTGTAATTATGCACAGATTTGCTTGCTCTTGTCAATGCTTAGAATACCTTGTTCGGAATTACAAGTTCAAACTCATAACTTATTCTTGTGTTTTAAAAAGCAATACCTTACAATATTAAATAACACTATACGGACATGGGAGGATAAAATGTCACTACTGCTTGACGCAATCAAATCTACAATTTCACAAGAAGTGTATAATTATCCGGTTAGTTGCGTTGCCACCGGCGCACATATGACAATGCTCAAATCTCAAAGACTGGGCACCTGCATGACTTTAAGCGACGACAGAGTATTTGAATTCAAAGAGCACCTGCCCGTATCTAACCTTGGAGAAATTGAAACTCTTGGGCTTGAGAAAATATTATCTTGGACAGATTCTCTTCAAGGGATTGAGCGCTCTTTTGGGGTAGCTGCCGTAAACGCCTCTATACCACTGAACGGCAAAAAATATTTTTTGGGTAACGCTCTCGAGCTTGCTGCAAGTTTAGGAAAAAACAAAATTGTGTCAACTGTTGGACATTTTCCTCACACAGAAGCCATAAAACAAAGCGCTTCAGAATTTTACGTTCTTGAAAAACGTCCGCAAGAAGGTGATTATCCCGCAGAAGAAGCCGTAAACATAATTCCGAAATCTGATGTAGTAGCTATAACAGGCGTAACCTGCCTAAACGACACTCTAGAAGGTCTTTTAAAATTTAAAAAACCGGGCTCAACAATAATAATCGTAGGACCATCGGTTCCACTGAGCCCGGCTCTGTTTGACTTCGGAGTAGACATCATCGGAGGTGCATGGGTAGAAGACGAACCCGATGTTTACAAGAAAATACTTCAAGGAGCCTCCCCAAGAAATATGAAAGAATCGATGAGAACAGTATTATACCCCAAAGACCCCAATATTCTTTACGGATTCGAAGAAATCTCACCCATCATAAGAAAAGCCATTAAATAACGAGCGGCCTAAAATCCTCTTTTCCGGTAAGTCCGGCTATCATTTCGGCGAGCAACTCTATAATGTCGTTAATATCTTTTAGCGATGCCATTTCTACAGGAGAATGCATGTATCTTAGAGGCAGCGACACTAATGCCACGGGAACCCCGGTGTTTGCAAACATTATCTTGTCAGCGTCTGTGTAGGTTCTGTCCGGGGAAAGCTCTATTTGCAAACTCAGGTTTAATTTTTTGGCCGTATCTTCTATAATTTTATTAATTTTTCTGTTAACCGGGCTTCCAACCGAAATCACAGGACCTTTCTCAAAGAAAACTTTTGCGTGTGTACTTCCTTCTTCAGGCAAATCGGTATTAAAAGTCACGTCACAAGCAATGCCCAGGTTTGGAGATATTTTTGATGCTGCCGAATGCGCCCCGCGCATATTTGTTTCTTCTCCGGTTGTGCTAACAGCATACACACCGACAGCCAATTTTCTACTGCTTAGTTTACGCAAAATTTCAGCCACGATAAAAGAGCCGGTTTTGTTGTCAAGCCCCTTACAAACGAGCCTGTCTTTACCGATTATCTCAGGCTCGCTTTTATAAACAATATAATCGCCGACTCTGATTAATTTTTTCAACTCTTTATCGCTGTCGTATCCACAATCTATAAAATAGTCCTTACAAGAATGTTTTCCGTCGTCGCTTTTTCTTTCTTCTAAATTAAAACCGATTACTCCGGGCACAGTTACGTTTGAGTACCCCCTGATTTCAACTTTTAGCCCGGGAATAAGTTTAGCATTTATACCTCCCGCCTTTACAAAAGAAACAAAACCCTTTTCATCTATATCGCTTACCATCATACTTATTTCATCACAATGCCCGGCAAGCATAATCTTAAACTTTGCTTTATTATTAAGCACGCCGATAGCATTACCGACTTCGTCGGTTGCAACTTCAGCAAAATCTTTAACATATTCTGCCCATATTTTTTGATATTCTGCCTCATCACCTGACGGAGAATGCGTTTTTAAAAGTCTGAACAGAAATTCATTTGATTTTTTATCCATTTATTTCAACCTCAATATTTAAACTAAAATAAATATCGACAACAAAAAAACTAATGTTTGAATTTTATGAAAATAAATGAAACTTTTTTTAAACTAGTATAGTATGTTATGTAAGAGCAAACTAAAATTTAGAGAGTAACTTACACAAGGAGACCCAAATGAGACACTTTAAACACCTTGCTTTTTTGTTGATTATTTTATGCACAAGCCAACTTTTGGCTGTAAATTTCTCAAAAACGCTGGGCGATGCCGGCATTGACGACGGCGGCTCATCGGCACCCGTTATACAAACAACAAAATCTGCTGCCGATCCAAGCGCAAACAAAGGTCTTGCCACCCTTTCAGGCAACGGATTCGTAGGTGTATATTCTTCTCTGAATGTCAGAGATGCCGTTTGGGGCAACATAATCGGCAGTTTAACTAACAACGAACCGGTATCAATAATAGGGACCGAAGGCGACTGGTACAAAATCAGTTATCAAGGCGGCACAGGCTATGTACATGCCCGCTACATTTTCAACGCAAAAGACAAGCGCTACAGAGGGGATGAAGTTACTTCCGCTAATCGTGGCGGTTCAGCCGAAGAAGTTATTCTCAATGTTCCCGGCACCGGAAGTTCACAAGCCAGAGTAGTAACTGCAGCGAATAGCTTGGTCAGCAAGTATTCCTCTCAAGGATCATTCCCTTATGCACCGGCAACTCAGGGCGGCTCACTCGGCTGCGCTCAAGTTGTGAGCACTGCTCTTAAAAACGCCGGGGTGCCCATAGGAGTTGATTTGTCCTGTATTTCCGTAAAAGGCAAACTCCAAAACATCGGCTATAAAACTGTTTCTGCTCCTCCGTTCCAAGCCGGAGACGTTATTTTTTGGTCGACATACGACAGAACCGGCGATGGCAGAAAAGACGCTGACACCCACATCGGTATTGTTATGACTTCAGGCAACAGTGCTCAAGCCATGAGTAACTCTTCGTCACAAAAACGCCCCAGAATACATTCAGCAACCTACGCACCGGTCACCACTGTCCTCAGAAAAGCATAAGGGATTTTAAATGAATAAGTCTTTAATTCTCGCACTGTTTTTTTCGGTCACCCTGGGATCAATCAGTTTCGGACAAATTTCCCTCGCCTACGGCGAGGGAAGCGAGAAACTGGCTTTTATAAACGAAAATCGTTTTCCAGGTCTTGAAGAGCCCGTTCCTTACGGGCCTTTGTCGTTTAGAATATCCGACAATCATTTCTGGGTCGCTGACAGTGTAGCAGGAAAAATTATTAAGGTTGACTTTAAAGGCAAAATCGTAAGAGAATTCGGTGCGCTTTCCACCGCAGCCAAAAAACCAAAGCCTGCTTTTAAAAATGATCCTTGCCTTCAAATACTTATTGAAGACATTGCATTTGAAAAGGGTCCCTATGGGTCAGTTAAATCAGTTTGGGTAAGCGACAGTTTCGAAAACAAACTCATAAAAATTGACACCACAGGAAAAATATTAAAAGAAATCAAGCACCCGGCATTCATACAACTCAGCAGAATAGAAATCGGACAAGGCGGACACATATTTGTCGCCGACAAAGGCGCTCAAAAAATATTCATTTTTGACCACAAGTATAGTCTAATCGGAGCAGTTCACTGGGAATGGTCGGGCTTTGCAGTATCAGGTGCAGATGACAAGCTACATCGAGTTTTCTTTACCGAAGAATCCGGAAAACTTACATTAGTAACTACAGACACAAAAAATATAGTTTTACGAGAAATAGAGTTAGAACTCCCTATTCACTTAAACCCTGAGCTCTGGTGGGTCGACGAATTCAACGAAGATTTTGTGCTGACTTATACCCCAAAAACCGGTTTTGCAGGCAAATTTGTCGTTGTAAAAATCGGCTTCAACGGAAAAGTGAAACAACAATCAGAAATGGATGCTCCTATAGCTATGAATCGCTATATTGAACATTCAGACTTTGAAAAACTATGGATAGGCAAGGCCAACTTCAACGAAGCCCCCGAAGGAAAATTTGAAATCGTTCCTTTCAAATTTTCCGCAACGAACAACAGGAGGTAATCATGAAAAAGCTATCGATTTTCTTATCACTGTTTTTAATTTTATCATCAGTAGTGATTTACGCAGCAAAAGTCCCTACCCGCGGGAGGGTCTCGCCAAAAATAGGTGTAAACGTAAGAACAGGCCCCGGAACAAGCTATTCCAAAATCACTGCAATACCTTGTGGTCATGACCTTGAAATCATTGAGGTATCGGGCAACTGGTATAAAATCGTTTACGGTTCGGTGACCGGTTATTCAATTGCTTCCGCGATAACAGTCACAGAGAGCAGAGAAGAAGATTCAGAAGACGACGATTCCGTAAGAAAGTTTTTGCCGACTTTGCTTTCTGTTGACCCGTCTACTCGATAATGCTAGAATAAACGTATGTCTAAGCTGTCCACACAAATTAACTTGTCACACTCCCGAAAAGGCAGTGTAACAGTTATAGTCATAGGTATTTTTGTTGCACTGCTTGCAATGTTGGGAGGTTTTTTAAAATCTGCAACTCAACGGCAATACACAACAAAAAAGCTTAACAAGGTTTTACTAGCCAGAGAATTTGCGACTTCTCTGGCTACTTTGTCTTGTCACAAATTAAAAGAAAAAGACTTAAAAACCCCTGACAGCAAACTTATACAGGCCCTTAAAAAACCTATAGAAGAGATGGCTGCAAAAGAGACGCAAGACATTTCGGCTTCTGATCTCAAGTCACTATTTGGTACTCTCATAGACGACCTAATAAAAGCAAACAATGATTTACAAAAACTTAATTACAAAATTAGTTGGTCAATAGACAAAAATGATTTTAGGCCGATATTAGCAGCATATCCACGTGAAAAAAAAGGTGTCATAAGACTTTTCGTATCTGTAAATTATCTTGCTCCGGGCTCAACCCAAAAAATAGAGGAAGATTATCTTTACTCAATAAAAGCTAAAGTCACATCTAATTTGGTTCCTGTGCTATCTAAATTCACCCTTTACATTGAAGATGCTCTTGGCACAGACGCAAATAGCGAAGAACGCTTTAACACGCTAAAAGTCGACTCTCGCGGACAGCTCAAAAACTCTTCGGAATATAAACCATGGATACTAAAAAATGGGCCGAACAAAGCCGAAACAAACTATAAAAGCTATGCAGAAAAACCCATAGGAATAGTATACTTAGGCTCAAAAGATACTTCAGGCACCCCAAAACAAATAAACTTAGGACTTTCACGTTCCTGGAAAGAACCCGGAGAATGTTCCGAAGGCTTCCATTTATTGGCAGAAGGTCGAGGCGACGGGCTTTACACCGTTGAGAAACTTGACGAAATATATCAAATGAACTGGGAAATCGGGTTGGCCGATGACGAAGACGGAGATGCCAAGTTTTGGTTTGAGCTTATATACAGAGGCTTTTATAACATGTCTAAAGTCAGCTCTATATTGAAACTTTATGGCGCCGGCACCGGAGACAATGTTTCGCCTACTCTCGTCTTGGGAAACGTAAAATCCAGAACTTTATGCGCAAGGGCTTACAAGGGTAACTTTGAGGGATCTCCGGAATATGGTCCTCTTCATTTTTTAACCGAACAAGAAATGTTTGACGACTCATCGGGGGCCTCAGAAGACACGCCAAGCACATATGAACACTACTGTTTTCAGCCTTTTTCCGGAAGTTATAAAAACAAATATGGCAGCCCCCTAACTTTTGAAATCTATCAAGAAAAATACTCAAGCACTCTCTGGGAAGTCCCATACAACCGTGGCCTGTTGTATATGGCCACAAACTTTCAAGACAGACACCCCGAAAACTCGGGCGCAATAGGACAAACAGACCAACTGTACAAATTTGCGACCGGTTCTTCCCTAGACAAATCAGCGATGACAGCTGTTCCTGAGCCATTTAACAAAATATACAATATTGATTCATTAACTGACATGAATGATTTTCTTGACCCTAAAAAAGTTTTTGCGGAAGAACAAAGATACTCTCACATCATAGACCTGACAAAATCAAAAACAACTCTGGAAAAAGAACTAAAAAGACTGCATTTACTTGATGAACAAGAAACAAATCTGAATTTAAACGGTTGGATCTATATTAAGTCATCTGCTCCATTAACATTGCCCGCAAAAAGCCTGAATATAACGAGCAATGGAGGTCTTGTGCTTGAGAAAGGCAATATTTCAATCAGAGGACCTATAATTTCAAAAGGCGGAGATTTTATTCTACAATTGATGGCCCTAGACGGAAATATAGAAATAGACACATCAGGAAACCTTAGCGTAGGCTTGACGGCAGCTTCAAAATCATCCGGTGACAATGGACAAGTTAAACTGATAGGCGGTGCCACCGGCAACCAAATTACAGTCAAGGGAAATGTGGCAATGAAACAGATTAAGTCTGTTAAGGACCACATGGCAAGAGGGCTAAAGCTTGAGTATTTCTCTCCCCTGGCCGCGTTACCCAATAATATAAGCCCAACCAACAATGAAGAGCCTCTTTTAATGTATTCGTTGGGAAATAATGCGGAGCTTATTGAATAATGCAGCAAATTTCAAACCCTTCCCGGGGATTCTCACTAACAGAAATCATGGTTGCCTGTTTAGCCCTTGGGATAATGCTTATCCCTGTTTTCATGATGTTTAGTCAAGGCTCAGCAGGAACAACGAAAAATCGAAATGATATACTTGCTCAGCAGCACGCAAGCAATCTTTTAGCGTATGCCACGTCTATGAATTATGATGACACTTTTTTAAAAACCGGCTCGCAAGAAGTTAACGAGAAGAAGGTAAACAGCTCAGACGGAACAGAAATTGACTTAAGTATTTCAGAAGATATTTTCAAAAGATCAATGGAAATAAAAGAATATACTTTTCCCGGTTTTACTTACGCCTATAAACTTATAACTGTGTCGGTTAAATGGTCGCAAACAGGAGATAAAAAGACTGAAAACAATAGGGAAATTAAAATATCGGGACTCTTAAATAAGTGACAAAAAAAATGAAAAAAGGTCTTACTTTAATAGAAATTTGCATAGGTGTTGTCATTGTTTCATTGCTGATGGTAACAATAATGAAACTTCTTGGAACAGGCATGAGCGGTTCTCAAAAAGGCTTGTCTCATCTCGCAAACATGGAAGCGGCTAGCATACTTATGTCACAAATCGAATATGATCTTATGCGAGCCTATGAACTCACAGATCCTCCGGTAGGTGAAAAATCTATATCTGCACGTTGGAAAATGCTTACAGACGAAACTATTCCCGACACAACCGCTACGGTCACATATCAAAATCTCGACGAAGCCGTTAAACGCACACTCATTGAAGATGGTTCAACATTAGAACACACATATTGCAGAGGTCTTAAAACTGTTATAAGCTTTGAAAAAGTAAGATTCACTGATCCAAAAACCGGTGGTGAAAAACAGGGTCTATGGATAAATCTTTCGGTTGCATCGCCTAAGAAAATTTCGGGTGAAACTGAAAAGTTTGAACTAAAACGACTTATTATGTGTAAAAATTTCTGATGAAATTATATTAAAATGTTTTTGTTTAAAAATCTTTCGCTGAAATTAAAAACCCTAAGAGTACTAATCCCCAAGAGAGACCTAATAATTCTTTTTATTATGTGGTTCTTACTTGGTTATTTTTTTATCTTTTATCCTATTTTAACAAAAAATATTGATTATGAAATTATAGATAAAAAAATCAAGGTTAAGTCTCAATTCTTAAAAGACAACTTCAAAACAGATATACTCTTAGTGTCTATTGACAGCGAAACACTTTCAGAAACAGAGCATAAATGGCCATGGCCACAAGAGCATTGGGCTAAGATCATTAATGACATTAAAGAGAAAGGTAAGCCAAAAGCAATAATATTAGACATCTATTTTCAGGAAAGCAAGACAGAAAAGCCCCCCGAAAGCTTTATTAAAGCTGTCAAAGCCCAAAGCAACACAGGCCTTGTCGCAATTTATGAAGAAAATGAAACCACCTTTGGAAAACAGATACTTATATCGCCACCGATAAAAGAAATTGATGAAGCTGCCGCATTTACGGGAATTTCTCAACAACCTATTGATGATGACGGCAAAATTCGAACAATGATATTGCATGATAAAAGAATCAATTATAAGCATATAGCTATAGAGCTTTTAAATAATTGTAAAATTGATATTCCTAATTTATCTGTTTTTTCTGATATTCAAACTCCGGTAGCTTTGCTCGACTTTCCTGTTTCTTACAGAGGCTTAAATCAAATTAGCATAAATGATTTAAAAAACGACGATCGCAATTACGAGTTTTTAAAAGACAGGATTGTCATAATCGGTGCCACCGCAAGCATCTTACATGATTATCATCAGACTTCTATAGGTTTGATAAGCGGCCCCGAAATAATATGTAATACTGTTGAAACACTGGGCAGTTCGTTTCTTCAACTTCTGGACGATAGTATTTCAAACAGAATAATACATTACTTAGCCGGAGTTCTGATTGTAATGTTATTCTATTCAGATCTATTTAAACAAAGCTCCAAACAAGTATTAATTATATGGCTGATGCTGCCGGTTTTTTTATTTTTTTATTCATACTTTCCCAAAGCGCATCCCCCGATTGAATTAACATGGCTCGGGTATACAGCTACAGCCGCATTATTTGTGCTAATGATTCGAATTATTGAATTGGCCGACATAAGAGAACAATTGACAGAAGCAAGTATTTGCAGCGATTTCCAAAAAGGTCTTTTTCCTGAAAAAGGCTTAACAGACGAAAGCGGCATTTCGTGCTACGGCACCTGCATACCATATCAAAACGCAGGAGGAGACTATTACGACTTCTTTAAGCTCAAAAACGGCAATATCTTTTATATTTTATGCGATGTAAGCGGCCATGGGATTTCCGCAAGTATGATTACGACTGTTGTGAAAAGCTTAGTAGTCATAGAAACTACGAATGATAATTTTAATATAGACAGTCTTTTCAATAAAATAAACTATGCCGTTTTAAATTTAACAAAACGAAAAAAAATGGTAACGATTGTTGGGGGAATCATCAACACAAAAAATTATGAAGTTTCAATTTCTTCTGCCGGTCATATTCCGGCAATTTTAAAACACGGCAATGGTTTTGAAGAAATAGCTCTACCCGCATATCCTCTCGGAGTTTACTCCACCGAAAGATTAAAAAAGGCTCAAACAGTTATAAAATTAGAAAATTTTAATAAACTTTTTTTCTATTCAGACGGTATAATAGAGGCAAGAGATTGGAACAACCAAGAACTGGGCTTTGATTCATTCTATAATGAAATAAACAATCTTCCCGAGATCGCAAACAGTGAAGAATGTATCAAAATATTACTGAATAAGTTAAAGGAACATACAAAAGGCCGCGATTTTGTTGACGATGTATCATTATTGGTAGTAAGCTGTAGACGTAAAGACGCTAAAAAGGAGACAAAAGAGAGTGATTAAACAAAAACTGCTGTGGGTTATAATTGTTATCGGGTTCGGTTTACCATTTTTAATCGGTTGCGGAAATATCGAACCAATAGCCGAATTATCTGATGTACAGGGTACCGTCTCAGTAAAATCTAAGACTGCTCAAAACTTTTCGACCGGGATTGCAGGTAACAAAATTTCTGCCGGCGACGTTGTAAAAACCGAAAGAGACTCGGAAGCCACAATTAAATTTTTAACCGATGAAACAGAGATTACTTTAAAAAGTAACACTTACCTCGAAATTGATAAGGTTGCGGAATTTGAAATCAAACAAAAAAGCGGAATCGCCACATATAAAATCAGCCCTCAACAAAAGAATATAAAAATCACCACCCCACAGGGTATGGCAACTGTTTTAGGAACAGTATTAACAATTGATGCCAAAGAAAATGAAACAACAGTTTCTGTTGAAAAGGGTAATGTTGATTTTACAAAAAAAGACGGTTCTAAAATCAATATTACCGAAGGAAGAATGTATTCTACAGGCTTTAAAGAAAACAAAGCCCGCAAAATACTCAAAACTCCGGTTTTAAAGCTTGGAACCGATGAAGTAGCGCTCTTCTACGGAGAAGGCAAAAACAAAGTAAGTTATATAAACGAAAACAAATACCCGGGGATTGAAGAACCGATTCCTTTCGGCCCTCTGTCTTTCAGAATAATCGACAATACTTTTTGGGTCGCCGACAGCGTAGCCGGAAAACTAATTCAACTGACTCGAGAAAATAAGCAGCTCAGAGAAATATCTGTAATACCATCCAATCAACCCAAACCCACGCCTGCATTTGAAAATGATCCTTGTCTGCAGGTTCTTATTGAAGACTTTGCGCCGGTAAGAGACGAAAACGGCACCGCCTATTCTTTCTGGGTTGCCGAAAGTATGGAAAACAGACTAATTAATGTAGACTTCACCGGAAAAATTCTTCACACCATAACAAACCCCGACTTTAAGCAACTTTACAAGGTTGAAATTGGCAAAGGCGGACATCTTTTTGTAGCCGACAAAGGAGCTCAAAGAATCTTTATCTATGATAAAGAACTAAAATTTGTAGAAGCTGTAAGTTGGGAATGGTCCGGATTTGCTGTTTCAGGTGACGATGATGTTCTTTACAGAATATTTTTTACCCAAGAGACCGGTTTGCTCACACTCGTAGCTCAAAACAGAGAAAAGCAAATTTTGAGAGAAACCGAGCTCCTTTTGCCGATTCATTTGAATCCTGAACTTTGTTGGGTTGACGAAAGCAAACAAGAATGCTTGATTACCTACACGCCAAAAACCGGATTTGCAGGCAAATTTATGGTGGCACTGGTGGGCTTTGACGGCACAGTAAGAAAAACCACCGAAATGACTGCTCCCATAGCAATGAACAGATATATAGAAAGATACAATAACAAAGTATGGATTGCCGATGCTGATTTTAACACTGCTCCGGAAACACTCTTTAAAATTAAACCTTTTAAACTGTATTAATTACTAAATTTAATGTTAGAATATGGTTGCCCCAAAATATGGGCAACCATTTTTTTATGCTAACACTAATACCCAAAAAAGGCGTTGCTCTTGCAGTAGCCATATCAATAAGCAGCATTTTGATGTTGCTCGCTGTTGCCATGTTTTCGTTTATCAATAACCAGCATTTGGGAATAAATGCTATTGTTAATGGTGAAATTGCACATTTTTTAGCTGAAGCAGGCATAAATAGATGTATTCCGGAAATTAGAAATTCAATAAGCAGCGCATTGTCGACAAACCCCAACAACAAAAAACTCAGAGAAATACTATTAACACCGGGCAAAGTAAAAGATACCGATATAACAAAATTACTTGGAGGCTCCTGGAACAAAGAGCTGGAAAAGTTTGCGAAAGAAACTGATGAAACCGCAGCAATTGAAGTCAAGATTTGGCTCAGAGAATTAGAAAATTCCGAAACCGACAAAAAGGTTTGGGCTGACCCTATTGCACGAAGAGGATTCGTTGTGATCGAATCTGAAGGTCGTTACAAAACAGGAAAAAGAAAAATAGCAATAAAACGCCTAATCAACATAACAAACATACTTCCCGGATTTATGTCTAAATTTACTATGTTCTTAACTGAGGCAGGCAATAACGGAACAAAAAAATACAATATAATAAAGAATGATTACAAGGGAATGGTTACAGACGGCCCAAAGCCCCTGATTTTATATAATCATCTTACGCCTGAAACACCTTCGGCCAATTCTGATAATTGGAACTTTGATGAAGCCCTTAAAAGCGAACAAAATGAAGACATATGGAAAAACAGAGGCTGGATATGGATTGGCGGAGACAAGATAAGGCTTAATCTTTGCTCAGGCGCCGGAGATTTGGGTGAAATTTTTCATTTTTACGATGTCAGTAAAGTGAATGATTTTTCTCCCATAAGGTTTTCTACTCCTGAAAATCTTTTGCCTTCATCATTTAAAAATATAAATAAAATACCCTGGGACAAAACAGCATCAATAATCAGAACCGTATCATATAAATTCGGACACAGTTTTGTATTAGACAGCTTTCACGACAGAAGCAACCGTAAAAGTTCCGATGCCATGTATGAAGGCGGAATTCTATCAACAGAAGAATTGCATGAGCATGGCTCAAAATCATCGGTATTGCATCTTTATGGCGATGCCCGCAAAGGCTTCCAATCGAGAACCAAGGTTTTTGGTAATGTATATTCGGCATTTATTCGTTTTTCAAATCTTGAAATAGAGCCTAAAGAACCGGATGTTTCAAACATCTTTAAGTCAGTTTTCCCCCCACCTTTATATCTTTTACGGTCAATAATTGAAAAAGATTACAGCAATTCAATCGATATAAAAGAAATAAATCAAAGAATTTGTGGCGGTCCAATGTTAAAAACAGGCATGTTATTTAACAATTATTCAGAATATTCTTCCTTTATGAGCAAGATTATTGAACAACCTTATGTTTATTCCTACAACAACATGCAAGAAATTTATACCAATAAACCTAATCGTCATTTTCCGCCATCTAAAACAATTTTATCTCTTGATACAGATTCTAACATCTCGCTTCGACGGGATAACCATACTTTTTTTGAGGGGAAACCCTCAGCTTCAACAGCACTACAAACTATTGAAAGTCGTGTTCACCTTGAAGTAGGAAATATAAAAGAGTTTTGGGACAAATTTTTAAATGAGGACCAAGAATTAGACCTAAATGCTGTTGTAAGAATCAAGAACAGTGAAAATCTCGATTTTGCAGTCCCCCCCTCCAACCTTCCTCAGCCTCTTAAAGTCAGAGGCGGCGGCGCAATTTTACTGGATCAGGGAAGCATAGATCTAAGAGGGGTTCTGTGTAATTCAGCAAATGAAGCTCTTACAATAGCCTCGACCTACGGCACAAACATATATTTTTCCTCAAACCTTCCTAATCATGTCAATATCATAGCGCCAAACGCAGAATTGTCTTACAGCTCAAAATTTATATTATTTGGCAGTCTTTGTGCAAAAAACATATACGTTGATAACCGTTTTCAGGGTGGGAAAATTTATTTTAGACCTGAAACAGCCCCCGACTCAAGCTTTTCAGATTCTTTTTATAAAGTTTACGTGAGCACCAAGGATTCATATTGGAATGAATAGCAAAAGCGGCATATCATTAATTGAAATAGTAGTTGCTATCGGTTTATTAGCAGCTGTTTTGGCTCCGGTATTTTTAATTTTTTCATCGGGCAACCGAAATATGGAAATGACAGAGGCAGAGTTCAGAGCACATAATTGCGCTATAGAAATAATGGAACAAATCATTTCTCTTCCTTACAAACATATAAAATCCGGCACCTATACAAGCTCTGACGTTAAAAATGGCTTAAATTTCGCGAATTCTGCAATACTCTATAAAATCAGTGAAAACTATGAATCAGAACTCAAGGTAGAAGATATGAAAGAAAAGGGCAAAAGTATTTTTAAAAAAGTCAGCGTGAAAGTATCATATCAAGCGACCAAAAACTCTGCATCAAAGCGCAGCTTTACAATTAAAACTATGGTTGCAAATGAAACAAACTAAAAAAGCCTTCACATTGGTTGAAATTATAGTTGTGTCAGCAATATCCGCAGTTTTTATAACTACGGTTGTAATGCTGTTGATTAATTTCAGAAAAGGTTATTCTAAAAGTGAATACAGCGGAATTCTTATGCAAGAAACAGCTCTTTTAATTGCTCACCTCAGAACTGATCTTAACAATGCGGTTGACAAACAGATTTACACTTCAGAGAATCAGCTTATGTTTAACGCCTACAATAACAGCAAAGGAATAACAGAACCAATTGTTTACACCCTCGAAAAAGCCCCCCAAGGCCGTATATTAACAAGAAAAGAGGGTAACGGAAAAGCGCGCACAATTGTAAAAAGCAATGTTGCCTCATTGACATGGCAAACAAGTTTAGATGTATATGAAACGAAGCCTGTTCCCGTAAAGAGATTAAGCATTGATTTAGATATTCTATTAGAAGCACCGAACATGCCTGAGAAAAGCTTTCGCCTTAGAAGTGCCATATTTCCGAATAGAGTGAATAAGCAAATCAATTAATAATGAGGCGGCTTTTCGCAATGAGGTCTGTCCTCTTCAAGAGGGGAAAGAGGTATTTTCCCTTCTAAATGTGACAAATGCTTTTTCAAGCGATCTATTATTTGCTGTTGTTCAATAACTACATTATTTAAGTCTTCAATATATCTTTCGAGGTAAATAATTCTTTTTTCAATTTCAAATAATCTGTTTTCCATTTTTTTCCTTTTCTGCCTCATTAGCTACAAGGTTATTATTAAAAACCAAAATAACCAGCGTCATATCGTCTTCAGGGTCGTTATTCTCAGTATGAAGCTTGTATTTGTTATATATATTATTATAGAACAAAGCCGGATTAATATCATAAGAATCAGCTATAATCTTTTGGAATTGTGAGTATCCAAGGTCTTCACCCGCAGTATTTCTGGACTCAATTATTCCATCAGAATAAAAAATTACTGCATCGCCTTGTTCTAACTCAAATGATTTTTCGGTATAGACAGTTTTTTTAAATGCTCCCAGTACCGGCGAAGCAAACTTAAGCTCTTCAACTTCATTAGTCTTCTTTCTGTAAATATATGGTGAACAACCTCCTGCGTTTGCATAGAGTGCCTTCCCCTCTTCACTGTTAAATACCACATATTGGAATGTCATAATTTTTCTTTGCTGCTTATTTTTTGACTGCAAAATCAGTTGATGCAAGAGATTTAATATTTTTTCCGGTGAATTTTGATATTCCTCACTACACAGAATACCTGCTTTCGCCATAGCCATAATTAAGGCAGCACCTATTCCGTGCCCGGCCACATCACCAATTAAAGCCGCAAAATATTTATCATTGATTTGAAAATAATCAAAATAGTCTCCTCCTATAGCGCTCATGGCAATACTTTTTCCATATACGGCAAAAGAGTTATGGAAAAAACTTTCCTTGGGAAAAAGACTCTCTTGAACAACTTTCGCGGTTTCAACTTCAGCTAAGCCAACCATTATGTTGTTAAATATATTTCCCACTTCTCCGAATTCATCTTTATCCAGATTAGTGATTCTATGTGAAAAATCTCTGTTTTCTATTGCTATTGCCCCTTTTTGCAACTCGCTTAAGGGTTCTAAAAAACTTTTTGCAAGTATTTGAGCCAAACTGATGGCTAAAACAGTATTTAATAGTACATACAGGGTCAGCTCTGTTTTCTGCTTTCCGATAATTTTTTCTGCATTTTTAATTGGATAAAGGCCTATCAGCCTGTAGGCATTTAAATACTCGCCGTTAAAAGCCACAATAACGTAATCTTGGCCATTATAATTAATAAATTCGATTTCTTCTGACTGTGATTTCCCTGTTTTTTTAACATAGTCAATAAGGACATCGTTTTCATCTTTAATATTTCCAAAAAATTCACGTGTCGCCAAATTATAGACAACAAGTTTAATATTATGTTCATTTCTGTTGGCATCAAATAAAGATGTTTTAAGAAAATCAGCTTGCAGGCGATTACCTAACCATAAACACACCAGTGCATAGTCTAATTTATCGGGCGTATGAACCGGCACAAACTTAAAATAAGTCATGTTTATATTTTTTTCAAAACCCCAAGGTTTAATATCATCAACATTAGTCATCAATCCATTTGTTATCTCAATAAAATTAAGCTGCAATAAAGATTCTGCCACGAGTTCTAACCTTGCGACCAAATGTCTCGGCAACTCTTTGCGATTCAAATCACCAATAATTTTTTTGGCAACTAAGTTGAGTAATTTTAATTCATCATAAGCATACTTCGATAAAGTTCTGTTAAATGTGCTTTTTTCTTTGTCGAGGACAGGGTTATCAATCGAGCCTTTGTAGTATATAAAACCGTCGCTTGAACCGACATAGCTGGTTTCGCTGCCAATTACATAAGATTTATCCACATACATATTATCAATCAAATATTTCATGGAATCGCTATTAAATTGTTTATCAAACCCATTTTTTTTAACGTGCTCTCCCCATTTTTTATAGAATTTATCTAAATCAAAACAAATATTCTTTAAAAACGATCTAAATTTTCTGTCATAGCTTTTCAAAGCATCATTTGTCATGTTCTGAGCCGATGAAATCAGCACATGTCTCTTATGAATATTATGCTCATTTGAAATCATGATCATGGCAACCAATGGAATTCCGGTTGAAAACCAAAAAAGGAAAGCGAGCTTTAACCTAATTGAAAACTTTCCGGGTATTTTGTAAACAATGCTTCTCCAAGTGTAAAATAAAAACGGTAACATTACTAAACCGTAAATTACAGCACCAAACAGAGAATATAGGTTAATAATTTTATCAGAATATTTTCTTTTTACAGATGTAATGAATCTGAACTCGGGAGATATGTAGCTATAACCATAGTATCTGTCAGGATCTAAAACAAAATCGCTCTTCAATTTTTCGAAATTTTCAATTAGTGTATTATCAAAAATATCATCAAGACTTTTATTGTTAACCCAAAGATTCTTTTTATTATCTCGGCAATCCACTATTCCGACACTTATATCCGGATATGTGTTTTTAGAGTTTTTAACTATATATTTCAAAGATGTGAAATTTTTAAAAATATCATAATTAAAAAATATCAGAACCATAGCATTTTCTAATGCGTAAGCGGCGAAAGGAGGTTTTTGCATCGCACTGTCAGCCCAAGCCAGGGAAAAAGATACCGCGTCTCTTGTTCCAACTAATGCATCTTCGATTATCTGCGGCCCAAGTATTTTTTTACTGCGATCTAAATCTACTCTGCCCCTTAGTTTTGAATAATGTATTCCATTTGATGCAAAATATGGGGCATAATACAAAAGAATATCATGAACACTTTTCCACTCAGCCTCGTTGTATTCGGTCTCAAATGTTTTATCCTGAATTTTTCCTGATGAATTCCAAACAATAAAGTCTATTTCATTATCAAAAGCTTTTTTTTGATTATGCATCCAAGTAATCAAAGGGCCTACCGTTATATTTTTACTGCCTAGTTTTGCAAAGTTTTCATAAAAGAATCTACCAAAGAAATCCTCTTCATTTTTTGCCTGTTTAGCATTATTGATTAATTGTTGATGACGCATTTTATAATCAAAAAGACTATTTTGTTCGTCCATAGTAAAGTATCTGTTTATAGCAAAAAATGACAAAACAGCCGGAATACCCACAAGGAATATAGCCATGAGTATCCAAGCAACAAGGGACCTAATTGAATACGTATTATAGTTTTTATTTTTACTATTCATTATTAATAACCATTACAGTAAAGTCATCATCAGGTTTTGCAGACCATTCATCGTATTCAGCATAGATATTATTATAAAACTTTTCAGGGTTTCGATCATACAGTCTCGGCAATACTCTTTTCAGTCGTTCAAAAGTATATTCTTCTCCCTCTTCATTCTTGGCTTCGGCAATTCCGTCTGTATATAGAATCAGAGAGAGACCTCTTTCCAGAACAAAGTCTAAATTCTTATATCGAGCTTTTGGGCCTATTCCTAAGGGAGTTCCTATATGCTCAACAAATTCTGCGGAGTTATTTTTTGGATCAACAATAATTGGAAAGCAATGGCCTGCATTAGCGAAACAAAAAGCATTTTTATGTGGCTCAACCGTAAAATATTGGAAAGTCATCATTCTTTTAAGCCTATCGTTTTTAATTGCAAAAAACATCTTATGCAATCTTGTTGTCAGAAGTGAAGGGTCTGACTTTTCTTCTTCTGACGCTGTAATTACTCCCGCTTTAGCCATTGCCATCATTAAGCCGGCTCCAACTCCATGGCCGGCAACGTCTCCTATTAAAACCCCCCATTTTCCTTCATTAATTTTAACCACATCATAATAATCTCCGCCGAGGGTTGTCATCACTATATTTTGAGCATATACAGATAAGTTTTCGAGTTTAAATTGGTTTCCAGGCAAAAGACTTTCTTGAACAACCTTTGCCATCTCAAAATCTGCCAATCCTTCTATTACGCGATTAAAAACCTGGTTAACATGTCCAAATTCATCTTCGTCTGTTATCGGAATTCTATGTGTATACTGTTGATTTCCAACCGCAATAGTTCCTTGTCTTAAATTATTAATGGGTGTAATAAACTGATTTATCAGAACCTGGCCCAAAACAATTGTTAAAATCATACTAATAAAAGCGCACATCAATATAAAATCACGCAAATTATCAACCCGATCCTTCAACTTTTCCATTGGATAAGTTGCAGCCAATAATATATTATTGAGATTTATGCCTCTTGAAATTACTGTCAAGTAATAGTTCATCCCTATTCTGACAGGCAGAGTTTTTGATTCAGAAAAACTATTGAGTGTTTCCATATGTTTTAGCAAAACCGGAGAAAAAGTTTTAGAAGGCGACTTTCGGTGCCTTCCATCAAGAGAAGCGGTATAAAACTGTATATTTTTATCATCACCGGCATTTTTAATGTAATATCTGTCTACATACAATTGTTGAAATCTATTATCATCCCACGACATATAGAGTAAATAATTATTTTTGTAAGTTTCTTTTTCACCAATCATAAATGTATATGAAAGTCTTTCACTGCTTCCCATATTCATTGTTTTTACTTGCCGAACATTTGTAAAAGATTTTCGCACCACGTCAGAGTTTTCAGGATCAAGAATTTTTGAAAACATATCTTCTGAGGGTTCAAAAGGGAAGCCATTTGAATAATTCAAAATAGCCTTGGCAAAAGCCTTATAAAAAGATAAATCTATTTTTTGATGTTTGCTTATGTCTCTGTAGGCATATAGTTGCTTGCTGTCACTGGCAAATAAAGCAAGTTCAGAAGGTTCAAAAGAGGCGGCAAAACTGCCAATTTCTTCTACAGATTCATCACTCAGAGTATTCGCTTTATTCTCTTTATTAATTTGATCGAGTTTTTCGTTAAGCTTATATGAAAACTCGTATTTTAAAGATTCAAATCTGCTATCAAAATCTCTGAGTTTTCTTGACAGATTTGATTTGGTTTCTTCATAAATAGTTTCTTGAGCAACATTTAAATAATCGTATGCAATAAATCCCAGGATAGACAAAGGTATTAGATTTGCCAGCATAAATATAAAAGTCACTTTCCAGGAAATTGATACAAAAGTGCTTCTGAAGTTTATTGTCAAATAGATTGTTGCGTATAAAATAAAAAGCAACACCATTATCTGGTAAAATTTAGTTGTATGCTTTACTTCTCTCGACCATATTTTCTCTTCTTTTGGATAGATACAAAACGCTCTGAGCTCAGGCTGCGGCATTGTCAAAAGAGCCAAAATCTCGTCGTCTTCATAGAATGATTCACCTGATTTTTCAAATTTTGCCAATGCCATTTTTAGTGAATTTTTGTATTCTATCGGAATTTTTGTTTTAGGCTCAGAATAATCATCCGAGGTTGAATAGCCGCAAACATAAGCTAATTCTTTATTATTTAAAGCCTTAATAATTTTTTTTAAAGTAAAATTAGATTCGGTAATAGCACGAGAAAAAAAACACATAAAGCTTACTTTAGAATCTAATCGATACCAGACATACGAATATTGGCCTCCTAAGTCGGTCAAGATAGGCCCTGCGTCTTCTCCCCTTAGGTATGGTTTTCTGAGATGATCCGGGATTATTATTTTACCAAGCAATTGTCTAATAATGTTAATATTTGATGAAACGCTTGCAAGCGCCGAAATATTTGACTTTGGATCATCGCTTATTGTAGCTACCACTTCTTTTAAAATTTCATAAACGCGCTTCATAGCATAATAAAAGGTTTTTTTATCTGTTAAGTCTCTGACCACTTCTCCGGATTCGTCCCAGACTATAAATTCCATAACATTGGGATAGTTTTGTCGAATATTATTAATAGCAGGTTTCAGATATTTCAAAGGCTCCGGTGATTTATTTGCTATATTTGAAATTTCGGTCAGTAAAAAATGAAAATATCTGCTGTTAGTGCTATATTTTTCAACATATTCCAGTTTATTTTTCATTTTTTCTTGGGCTTGGTTTCTTTTTAAGGTTGTTGAAATTTCATATTGTCTGTCAAGCAAAGAAAAAATGATCAAACTTGGGAATAAGAAATATGAAAAAAAGTAAACAAAACCTGTGAGAATCTTGTTCATTAGTTTATTGCAACCTATCTCTGATGCCATATTTTTTATTCCGGGTTAAAAACCGCAACAATGATTGTTAAATCATCGCCGGCCGAAACACTTCCGATATATCCCAAATAAGCCTTATATATATTATTATAATAAATTTCAGCATTATTATCCCATGAATCCAATAATATTTTCTTCATTCCGTCATAACCGAGTTCAATATCGGCTTCATTTCTGGATTCAACCAAGCCGTCAGTATAAAAGACAATGGCGTCACCCGGATTAAATTTAATATTTATCTCTTCATAAGTAGCCCTTTTAAAGGCTCCCAATGCTGCTCCCGCAAGGGTCAATTCTTCAGTCTTGTTTTCGTTTTTCCTAACAATTATCGGAGAACAGGCACCCGCATTACTGTATACTCCGGTCCCATCGGTAGAATTCAAACAAAGGTATTGAAAAGTCATAATTTTCTTTTGCTTTTTTGTTTTTGATTCCAATATTAGTTGATGTAATCTTAAAACCAGTTCTCTTGGTTTTTCCCAGTAGTTTTCAGATTGAATAATTCCGGCTTTTGCCATTGCCATGATAAGGGCGGCCCCCACCCCATGCCCGGCAACATCGCCGAGAAGTATTCCAAAATTATCGTTACTCACAGACAAATAATCAAAATAGTCTCCGCCTAATTGGCTTTTTGAGATGCTTTTTCCGTATACCGAAAAGTTTTTTGCAGAATAAACATTATCAGGAAGCAGCTGAGTTTGAATTGTACCTGCCACAGACAATTCGTCAAGATCAACCATAACTTCGTTAAATATTTGTCCCATTGCTCCAAATTCATCATTCCCCAAATTGGGTAATCTATAATCAAAGTTATTGTTAGAAATGGCCATTGCCGCTTCTGTAATTGAAAACAATGGTTTTATAAACGAAGATGCCAAAATCTGAGATAGGGTTAATGTTAATAATAAACTCAAAACGGCAAAAACAATCAGCTGTTTTCTCTGTTTAGTAATAATTTTATCTATTTCTTTGAGCGGGAAAAGCCCCATCAGCTTAAATTCAGAGACGTGCTTTCCGTTAAAGCCTATTATTAAGTGGGGTTCACCGAGATAGTTAACAATCTTAAGCTCTTTGCTCGGATAAGAAGTCAGTGTTTGAGCAAAACCTCTTAAATCTTGATTTTGATAGCTTTCAGGAGGAATAGCATAATCGCTGCTTTCGAAAGCAACTATTTTAATACCGATGTCATTTCTGTTTGCTTGAGGTATAGCCTCTTTTAAATAGTCAAATTGAAGGTCTGTAGACTCATATCTCCCCATAATAAAGTAGTCTTGTTTGTCACTCGTGCTATCAAGTGCAAAGGTATCTATCACGCTCAAAAACACTGTTTGTCCGAAACCGAACATCAAAAACTTACCTCTTGAGCTTAATAGGTCATACAAAACATTGTAGGCGGATTTTCTTGTAACAGATTCCACAAGGAGCTCAATCTCAGTTTCGTCTTTTTCAGAAATTCTGGTATTGTTTATTTTAGCCAAAAAATATCTGCCAATTTTATTAATTACTTCGCCTTGTTTAATATCGTCTTCTTTAATTTTTTTATATTCGTACAAAACTTTTCGACCTTTGACAAAGGCAAGTTCAGAGGCAACTATATCACTGTCGCTGGCAACAAGGAGTGTTGTGTTGACAAATCCGCCTAAATCATCGTAAAAAGTACGCATGACCGGCATTGTCAGATTATTTTCACTAATATTTTTAATTAAACTTGTCTTTGCTTTTTCTTTTTGAACGAGTTTTTTAGCATATCTAAGTTCCATTTTTTCGTCCAGGTCTTGAATAAATTCAATTCCGAGATCTCTTTTTTCTCTTAACAAATCAGCACGTTTTTGCGCTAAATAATCCAAACCAATAAATAGCAAAACTAGTATTGGCAATGCATTTGCGAAAAAGAACAAAAATCTTAATTTCAATTTAATCGAAACCTTATCAGGCTTTTTGTCGATATAAACTCGCCAAGCATATCTTGCAAAACACACCGCATAAATTGTTAACAAAGCCAGCATAAAAGCGAAAATTATGTATGTTTTTGTATTTTGCTCGCGGTTTTTACTAATATATCCGAGAAGTGTAATATCAGGCCTGATATACATAGGAAATACATAATAATTTTCTGTTTCTATATTTTGCGTTTTAATTTCTCTGTATTCTTTAAGCGAATTAATTAACTCAAGCGACACATTTTCTGCGTCCGGTTCATCCTTTTCATCAAACATCACAAAATTAACGTCTTTATCGCCTTTCCAATATTCATTTAAATAACCTCTGACCCCTGTTTTATTATAAAAACTCTCATAATCGATAAAAACAAATATTAGATATTTTCCGTTAATTGCCACCCAAAATATAGGTTTTTTAAAAGAGCTGTCAGGCCAGACCAAATACAGATCATCTTTTCCGTGACTTTTGTCTAAATGGTCAAAATTCAGCTGCGGACCTAATATTTTTCCGCATGTTCTAAGCTCTGCCAAAGAAAAATCAGATTTACTTGAGCGAAAGGCTTTAAATATAGTTGATACAACGAGTCGCCAATCGTTTTTATCTTTAACAATTCCGGAGTCTTCGACAATTTGATTGGTATTGTTGGCAATCACATAATCAAACTCAAGAGTTTCTTTAAGCTTTTTTATTCGAGCTTTAATTTTATCTAGCTCAAAAGGCTCTCTCACATTCGGAGGTCTTAAAGCAGAGTTTAAAACAACACACCAAAATTGTTGAGGGTCAGAAAACTTTTTAATTTCACTGTAAAACTTTTTTATTTCTTCTGAGTTAGCCAATATATTTTTCTTATTTTGATTCTTAACAAAATACTTATATCCCCCAAAAGTCATTAAAAATGGAATTCCTACAAAGCATATTATTAAAGTTAACCAATAGAAAAATTTATTAAATGTTATTTTAATCATATTTAATTATTACCAATGTTAAATCGTCGCTACTGGTTGGAGACCAGTCTTTGTAAGCACCAAAAAGAGCCTCATAGTAAAGCTCTATGTTTTCATTATAGCTTTTTTTCAGCAATTCAGAAAATCCGTTAAAGCCCAAGCTTTCTCCGTCGGTATTGGCTGCTTCAATGATTCCGTCAGTGTATAAAAACATTATATCGCCGGGGTTAAACACATCTTCTTTAGTCTCGAGCTTTGCTTTTTTAACAACCCCAAGCGGCATACTGCCCTCGAATTCTACAAAGCGTGTTTCATTACCGCCTTTTTTTACAATTACCGGATAACAGTGACCGGCATTTGCTATTTTGTACATACCGGTTTGAGTATCTACGCTCAAATATAAAGTTGTCATCATTCTTCTAATTTTCATTTTATTCAATGCTCTTATACATTCATGAATTTTAAGAAGAAGTTCTTCGGGTGTTTCTCTTTCTGTTTTAGCCATTATTACCGAAGCTTTTGCCGCTGCCATAACAAGTGCGGCGGGAACACCATGGCCTGAAACATCTCCCATTAATATTCCGACATTCAAGTCGTCCAACTCGAAATAGTCGAAATAGTCGCCGCCTAATCTGGTCATTGTCACCGAACGTCCAAAGACCTTGAGCTTATTTTTGTTTAAATTTTCTTGTGGAAACAAGTTTTCTTGAACTGTTTTAGCAACTTCCAGCTCTTCAAGACTTTCTATTGCCGTGTTAAAAGCATTTCCAAGTAACCCGAATTCATCTTCCGAGTTAATTGGAATACGATGCCTGAAGTTTTGTTTAGCAATTGCAACTACTCCTTTTTGAATCTCAGAAACGGGATCCATAAATTGATTGGAAAGTCCGAGCGCTATTCCGGAAACAAGAATAATACTTAATAAAGCAAATATAACCAATTTCAATAAAACATCATTAATCACAGATTCGATTTTATCAAGTGGAAATAATCCTACAAAGGCAACTTTATCAAGAATTTTACCGACAGTACCATAGGCAAGATATCTTTTACCTTCATAAGTAACTTCTTCTTGTCTTATTTCCGATAAATTAACCGCCTGTCTTAACAAGACATCCAAAGATTGTTCTAATTCAAAAGTTTTACCGGTCTTAATGTAACTTGCTCCGTTAGAAATAATTCTTGCGAAGCATTTAATTTGGGCAAAATTGTTGCTTATATCGCTGATATTTTTCTTCAAATATTCTTCTTGTAAGCTCTCTATTTGCCAAATAACAGCTACCCCGTGCTTAAAAGCTTTATTCTCAAAGTTTCCTAAAAGGTTCCAATAATATTCAAAATTATCTTGAGCCATTTTTTCTGAGGTTATGCGTCTCATTTTATTAAGAAATTTATGTAAAACTACTTTTTGGAAAGCAAACATTTTTCCGGAATCATCAATCCCGGGTTTAGCCAGCTTAAAAATATGTTGCGGCGAATAATCTTTAATAGCAAGGTAATCAATCAAATCTTTGAAAATGGCCTCTAAAAATACCGTTCCTTTTCTATTATTTCTTTTTGAATACTTAAATTCAGAATTGCTTATAAAACAGTCTTGTGCATTTAGTTTACCGGCCAAGTCAAAAATTTTCTGTAATTCTTTTTCTCCATAGACGTTATTTTTTGCGTTAAGTTCATCTATAAGCTTATTAAGTTCGTTTGCGTATTCTGCTTTAATGTTTTCAAATTTATTATCAAAGTCTTCAAATAGTCCATATATGTCCTCGTAAGATGAATCAACCAAAAGGCTTCTCATTTGGCTCATGTATTCATATCCCGTAAAACCTAATATCAATAAGGGCAACCCGTTTGCATAAACAAATAATAATGCAAGCTTCCAACGTATTGAAAAGAAAGAAGATTTTTTAAAAACCAGGTAATATACTAGTGTGCCAATTAGTATAAGAATTAAGAGAACCAGTGTCATAACTGTATTGTATGCAGCTGAAGAATCAATATTCAGATATTCTTTGTTAATGTAGCAAAAGACTCTTGAAGCCGGTGTAAAAAGCTTAACCTGAATCAGATAATTATCAGTTTCCAGGTTTTTGTGCGAATAGTTTTCAAATTTAGCCAAAGCCACACGAATTTCGGGAATAATTTTATTGTTTTTGCTATTTTTTTCAAACACATCCATAAAGCCGTATCGAACCGGAAATTCTTTGTCTGTGCTATTTCTATTCACTCCGTCAACAAGTTTTTTTAAGTAATCCAAAGAATTAATTGCAGAATCATTAATAAAAGCAAATAAACTTAATTCGTCTCCGATGCTATACCAAAAATAGGCCTTATCTGACTTTGCTCCCGCTAACACACATTCTGCCAGATTCCCTGCCATCAAAGGCAGATTCAATTTTTCGGGAACAAGAAAGCCTCCAAGATATGTTCTGATTAAATTCAATCTTTTAGAAACCAAATCAAGCGTCTCGGGATTACCCGGATAGTTTTCATGAGTGTCTTTTACCACAGCTTTAAAAACGTCATGAATGGTTCTGATTATGTATCTATAGCCTTTTTCATCGGTAAGAGTTTCATCTATGTTTCCGGATTTATCCCAGACTACAAATGAAAAAGTTCCGGGGTTTCTCTTGTTGAGATGCTCTAATGCGTCTTTTAAATAAGCTAATGGTTCAGGAGTTTTGTGTGCAATTTCGAATATTTTTTTTAAGAGGGCGTGATAGTAAAATTTGCTGTTACTGTATCTGGTAATCTTCTCAATTTTTTTATCCAACTTTAAATAGGCGGCTTTTTTATTGACCTGAGAGCGCGTCTCAAGCATTGTTTCGAGGCCGACATCAAGAAGAAGAAGGGGGAACAAAAAGAAGCAAAACAACACCCCGCCCCAAAAAAGATATGGCCACCTTCTTTTCATAATCACTCTACTATTTAATATCTCACTCAACACACCCATTCTAACACATGTAATGGCTGTTAGCCACAAAACACTTAATTAGTGGTATAATAAATTTACAAACAGTGAGCAAAGGACATCATATGAGATTATTTACTTCAGAAGAAATGAAAATAGCCGAAACCCACGCCATAGAAAAAATAGGAATTCCGTCAATTGTATTAATGGAAAATGCCGGCATAAAGTCATTGCTAACAATAGAAAAGATTGTAAGCGGCATTAAGGGCAAACGCTTCACCATAATATGCGGGAAAGGCAACAATGGCGGCGATGGTCTTGTAATAGCGCGACATCTTCATAATAATGCGGTTCCGGTACACCTGTTTTTGTTATCTGAACCTGAAGAACTGTCACCGGATTCTGAAATTAATTGCAGAATTCTTATAAAAAGCGGCCTATACCCCAGCGTAATAAAAGAAAAGAACGACATTGACAAACTCAGAGTAGCGATGGAGTTTTCCGAATGCATCATAGACTGTATTTATGGCACAGGTATTAAGGACAATATAAAAGGTTTGGCAAGCGAAATCGTTAAAGCCGTAAATCTGAGCAGAGCAATAAAGATTAGTATAGACCTACCCTCAGGAGTATGCGGAACTACAGGCAAAGCATCCATTCCTTCTATAATTTCAAATTACACCATAACTCTCGGAACTCCAAAAATTGGTTTATTTATGTATCCCGGGCTAGCGCACGCAGGCGAAGTCTGGACCGCCGACATCGGAATTCCTTCTATCTCTAATTCACATCCTCAAGGAATGCATTATCTGATTGATGATGAATTAGCTTTTTCTCTTTTGCCATATCGTGACGAAAACATTCATAAGGGTCTTGCCGGAAAAGTTCTGGTTTTTGGAGGTTCCTCAGAGTATCAAGGAGCCGGAATAATGGCTTCAGGCGGCGCCTTACGTTCCGGGGCCGGCATAATTAATCTAGCTCTTCCCGATTGTCTGATGGGTAAAATAATTTGCCAGATTCCCCCCGAGGTTATTGTAAGCTATTTACCTTCAAGAGATGGCGGCTTTTTTTTAAACGAATCAACAGCAATAAATCTTTGCTCAAAATACAATGCTATTCTTGTGGGTCCCGGTTGGGGCAGAGGAGAAGGAAGAAGGCAAACCTTAGAGCACATACTCAAGCATTATAGCGGGATTGTTGTAATTGACGCAGATGCATTAAACATAATTTCTCAATCACCCGAATTGCTTGCAAACAGAAAATGCAGAATTATTATTACTCCCCATCACGCCGAAATGGCCAGATTGTGCAAAACAGACATAGAAGACATTGCTAACAATCAAATTGCACGCGCCAAAGATTACGCCGCCGACAACAAAGTCACCGTAGTATTAAAATCATCTGTGACAGTTATTGCCGCTCCTAACGGCAAAATATTTATAAACAGCGCGCCTAATAGCGGAATGGCAAAGGGCGGTTCAGGAGATCTTTTATCCGGTTTTATTGCCGGACTTGCCGCCACCGGCGGTTCGGAGCTTAATGCAGCTATAACAGGAGTATATATTATTTCAGAGGCGGGGAAAGAAGCTAAAGAACAATTGGGCTGCGATTCAATGAGTGTTTCTGAAGTATCGTTTCTTATTCCCAAGGTATTCTCAAAATTAAGGAATAAAAAATGAGTATTTCTTGTATCAGTGAAAGCGAGCATGGGGCAATTTTACAAGTTTTGGCAGTTCCAAGATCATCAAGAACAGAAATTAGCGGCATACAGGAAAACAGATGCAAAATAAAAGTTAAAGCCCCCCCTGTAGACGGTGAAGCTAATGCGGCTATATGCAAGGCTTTAGCTAAGTATTTTGGGTTGCCTAAGTCATCAATAGTTCAACAAAAAGGACAGACCGGCAAGCAAAAAACCTTTTTACTGGCCGGTCTTAATATGTCAGAAGCTGAAGAAATACTCGAAAAAATATTATCTGAGCTATAAATCAGTCAAGAGAATTTTCGAGTACAGATTCACCGAATTTTCCGGGATTATATTTTCCTTTGTTTGTAGAAAGAGGAGATCTCAGAAAGCGTATGGCACGAATTCCGGCATCCCATGCTTCAGTTATGTCAGAGTCGGAATCGCCATAATATATTGATATACCGTTTTCTTTAATGAATTTGGCTTTTGTGACGTATCCTGTGAATATTGCCTTAGGTTGATTTTTTAATTTAAAAGCGCGATGCAGGCATTCTGTCAATATTTCTTTCCCTTGAGGTTGTGGTCTTGCGGTAATAAAGAATATTTTATCACCACGTTTATTGTGCATTGCAATAAGCCTTGCCGCAGACTCTTTGTGCATACTGAATTTGTCGAATTCGCAGCTTAAATCTTCCCAAAACTGTTGATTGCTCAGTGGTTTGTCACCATATTTGTTGGTTCTATTTTTTCCGTCGGTGTTATTAAAAGCATAATAGAATCCCGGCGAAGAAAACATAGCAGTGTCATCAACATCAAGGCCTATGGCAATGGGTTTATTAGGTAAAGACTTTTCAATTTCTTCAATAGAAATTGTCATATAGGGCAATTCTGCACCGAAAGCGGCAGTTGCGAGGAATAATACAAACATTAGAGGCAACATTCTTTTAAAATTCATTCGATAGATTCTCCTTAAATTTTGTTTAATTATTTATATTCGGCGGCGACATTTACAATCGCTTCAAACTCGTTTGATTCTAACCAAGCATCAATAAAAAAGACAGGATACTTTTGATTTTCAATTACCGCGTATCTGAAACATTTTTCACCCAGTCTGCCTTCGCCCGGCAATGGTTCTACTATTCCCTCTTTGAATCTATACTCGATTCTGTCAGCAACAAACCCCACGTATACAGCGTGCTTAATTGTTAACAACAAAAGTCTTGAGTTTTCATCAATAACATAATTTTTTTCTAAGTTAATTCTGTCTCTAATGTTTACAACAGGGACAACCGTACCTCTAATATTAACCACTCCGACAAGGTAAGGTTCTCCCGGGACCGATACAATAGCTCCGGGAATGACCACTTCAGTAATATCCACAACCGGAATAACAAAAGTTTTATTCCCGAATTTGAACATAAAGAACTTTTCCAGCCTTCCGTCTCCGGGATTTTCGCTGTTATTTTGAGCTATCCTTTTAAACAGTGGGATAATTTGTGACATGAGTTTCTCCGAGGTTAGCCTTTAATAAATTTAATAAACTTCTGCAAAGCACGCGATCTATGACTTATAGTATTTTTTTCTATATCTGTCAGCTCGGCAACAGAGCAATTATTTTTGGGAAGCCAAAAGACAGGGTCGTATCCGAATCCGGCTTTTCCTGTTCTTTTGTTTGCAATTATACCTTCTAATGTTCCGGAAAATTCATGGGATTTTCCGGTAGCATCTATATACACAATAACACACCTAAATCTGGCTGTTCTTTTTTCTGACGGGAGTTCTTTCAAGTCTTCCAGGAGCTTATTAATGTTCTTATTATGATCGACCGGTGTTCCGGCGAATCTTGCGGAATAAATTCCGGGTGCCCCGTTCAGAGCATCGACTTCCAAGCCCGAATCATCTGCCATAACAGGCTCTTTAACTATTTCAAACAACGCCCTTGCCTTTAAGAGGGCATTTTCTTCGTATGAGGCTCCGTTTTCTTCAACATCAGGAGGATTATTTAAATCAAAAAAGCTCTTAACCACTATTGGGGCCAATATTTTGCTGATTTCTTCGACTTTATGGGCATTTTTTGTTGCCACCCATATATTCATTTCAAATTCTCCAAGGCCTGCTTTTGTAATTCAAAAAGTTTTTCGAGGCCTTTTTGGCCAATTTTAAGCATTTCATCAAGCTGTTTTCCGGTATATGTAGCTCCGTTTTCGGCAGTTCCCTGAACTTCAATAAAGCCGCCATTATTAGTCATAACGAGGTTCAAATCGGTTTCAGCGTGTGAATCTTCAGGATAATCAAGATCGAGCAACACTTCATTATCGCAAATTCCGACACTTACGGCGGCAATTCTGTTGGTAATTGGGTTTTCTGTTAATTTTCCCTCTTCGGTTAATTTTTTTACCGCCATTTCAAGAGCGACCATTGCGCCGGTTATCGAAGCTGTTCTGGTGCCTCCGTCAGCTTGAATAACATCGCAATCAATCATAAGAGTTCTGGGGCCCAATTTTTGTAAATCAAGTGCAGCTCTCATTGATCTTCCGATTAGTCTTTGAATTTCATAAACTCTGCCCTTTACAGTCGCTTTACCGTATCCTGCTCTTTCATTTCTTACTAAGCCCGCAGCCGGCATTAATGCATATTCAGCAGTAATCCAACCTTGAGAGTTATTTTTTGCGGCAACATAAGGTGGCACTTTTTCTTCGACCTGAACAGTACATAATACTCTTGTGTCGCCGAAAGTAATTAGTACTGAGCCATGCGGATATTTCAGATATCCCGGTTCAATTGAAATCTTTCTCAGTTCATCATTTTTTCGACCATCATGCCTTAGCATAAGTAACCTCCGACTGGTATTCTCGCAAGAATACCATTAAATATATGCTTTTCCAACATTTTTTTACTCATAATCAGTTTATATATGTTAGAATACTGTAGCAGTATGCGCAAAAGGAAGTATATTATGTCTACAGTACAAGGAATAATTCAAAAAGGCATTGGGGAATCAAAAAATACCGTAAGAGAACAAATGCCATATTTTGAAAAGGCTTTTCCGGAAGTCTCAAATTGTTACCACGGGACAATCAATGTTTTGTTGGACAAACCTCTGGTAATATTGATTGCAGATCACACTACCGAAGCACTTCCCTGGCATCCGGCGTTCAAATTTGTAAAAGGCGGAGAAGTATTTAAATTTTTACGCATCAAACTGAGAGTTGAAGGTTTCGATAGTGTTGATGCTTGGATATATAAAGCACAATTTTCTCCTTATCACGATAACCCCTATTATATCGAAATACTTGCTCCCCACATTGGTTTTACCGGCACTCCCCGCTGTTCTATCGAGGTTTACAGTTCATGTTGCGAAGGTCTAATAGTCGGTTAATTATAATTTTAATATTTTGCTTCTATTCTTGTTTTTGTTTTGCGCAAACAGTAAAACGTTATATTATTTTTCCTAAAAAAGCCGGAGATCCTGCTTTAATTGACTATGCGTCTATTAAAGATTCATCTTCACTTAATTTTTCTTTTAAATATGAATCAGATCTTTCTAAGTTAATAATGCAAAAGTCATCTCGTGTTCTGAGCCAAAAAATAATTGAAGAGAACACTGCCACTTCTACCAATGATCTTTCTTCGTTTGTATTATGGGAACAAATGTTAAATACGCGCAAAAAGTTAGACTCAGAAATAGAAGATAGTCTTAATACAAATATTTCTTCCGGTACAAATGAACTTCCATACAAAAAACCGTTTCACAAAAAATGAAACGGTTTTTTGTATGTTTGCAGGCAATTATTCGCCGGTAGCAGATGTGGCTGAAGCAGTAATTTCAAATTTGGGAGTTCTTTTATAACAGCCTCTCGTTGCAGCCTTAACAAAATTATGAAAATCTTGTATCAAAGGATCTTTGGCATCTACGAGTTCTTCCCACTTTTCCATTATTTGCGAGACATTCATATCTGATCTGAAAAACACTTTATAAAGTTCTTTAATTGCAGATATTGACTCTTTAGAAACATTATTTCGTTTTAGGCCCACGGCATTAAGACCAACGACACGAGCGGGGTTTCCGTCTATTTTAATAAATGGAGGCACGTCTTTAACTATTTTAGTCATTCCGCCTATCATAACCATGCTTCCGATTTTGCAGAATTGGTGAACTCCCGTGAATCCGCCAAGGACAGCTCTGTCAAAGACTTCAACGTGTCCTGCCAAAGTAACTGCGTTTGACATGATTATATTGCTTCCGACTTTACAGTTATGTGCAATGTGTACATATGCCATTAGGAGATTATTATCGCCAATAATTGTATATTGGTCTTCTCCTTCTGCCATATGAACGGTGACAAATTCTCTGAGGTGGTTGCCGTTTCCTATTTTTAGGAACGATCGCTCACCTTTAAACTTTAGATCTTGTGGTGGTGCGCCAATTACTACCGAAGGGTGTATCACGTTGTTTTCGCCTATGGTTGTATATCCATTTATATGCGAACAAGGGCCAACCTTTGTATTGGCACCAATTTCAACGTTTGGTCCTATTATTGCGTATGGACCTACCTGAACCGTAGGATGCAGCTTTGCACCTTCTGCAATTATTGCAGTTGGATGTATATTCATCACAAACTCCTTACTTAGAGCAATTAAACCAACTGGAACATAAGTTCGCCGCCGGCAACAAGATCTCCGTCTACTCTGGCTTCAGCCTCGACCTTGCCTGTTGCTCCTCTGACTTTTGTAATTTTAATTGTAAAGTCAACCCTGTCTCCGGGGACAACCGGTTTTCTAAATCTGACTCTGTCTATACCACAAAAGAATGGTGTTTTACCTTTGTTTTCTTCTTGCGAAAGAAACAGGACTCCGGCCACCTGCGCCATAGCTTCTACGAGGAGAACACCGGGCATAATTGGCTTATGAGGATAATGACCATTAAAAAATTCTTCATTTGTAGTTACATTTTTATAACCGCAAATAGATTCACCGGGCACTAAAGACACGATTCTGTCAACTAGCAAGAATGGATATCTATGTGGTAAAACAGATTTAATTTCTTCTATATACATCATAACATCGGAGTCCTTTCTGATTGAAACCTGATTAAATTTTTCTTTTAATAATTTAGCAAACTTTGTATTAAAATCATGGCCGGACTTTTCTGCAATTAAGTGCCCTTTAAGATTCGCACCCAAAAGCGAGAAGTCACCTATCAAATCTAAAATTTTATGCAAAACAAGCTCTTTTGCATCTCTTAAGCCGCCTTCGTTTCTTATTGTTCCATCGTTATTAATTACAATTGCGTTTTCTAAGCTTCCACCCCGCGCCAAGTCATTTGCCTTAAGCATCTCAAATTCGTGTTCAAAACCGAATGTTCTTGATATTCCGATTCTCTTTAAATATTCTTCTTCATTAATTTCGACATGAATAGTTTGCGGCGCAATTATACTATCGGAATAAGCCAGAGTAAAAGTTACTTCAAATTTATCCGATGGCAAATAGGTCATTTTTTTGCCTTTTTCTTCCAAAAAAAGTTTATCTTTTAGAGAAATATATACCTTAGGTTCTTCTTGCTCTTTTATACCGGCCTCAAGTATAGCCTTTACGTATTCACGTGCGCTCCCATCCATTACCGGGGGTTCCACATCATTCAAATCAATAAACATGTTATCGATGCCAAGGCCTTTTAATGCAGAAAGCACGTGTTCAACAGTGTTTACCACGGCATCGTTTTCTTTTAATACTGTTCCTCTGTTTGTTGATATTACATTTTCAAGTGAGGCCTTAATTTTGGGTTTATTTGGTAAATCTGACCTGATAAAAACGACTCCGGTGTTTTCAGGAGCGGGCAAAAACTTCATCACAACGGCTTTACCGGTATGAAGTCCTATTCCCTCAAAGAGAGCATTTTTATTAATAGTTCTTTGTTTATTGTTATTCATATTTCAGTATGTGGCATAATAGCAAATGTTATATAGCTCTTCTTTTCCGTCCCTTTGTCCTATAACCAGGTCTAAACCGGGCATAGGCGTGAGCTTAATGCCATAAGTCGGAGTGTCGTGTTCATATTCTGCTCCGATGCTTATCAATGGGAAAATCATTTTTTCAGCCCCATAAAAAGATGTTTTAGTCGATTTGTAAGGGTCTTTGTAATATCCGCCATGGATAGTGCATCCAAAAGTTTCAAAACTTTTTGTAGCACTGAAATAATAGATTCTTTTGTCTAAGATTTGCGTATTTACGTCTGAGGCTCCCCAGACTATCCCGGGCATTATTGTTCCCTCTTCTATTAGACGCACTTTACAGTTCAATAAATTTTTACCTTCGTGATCTCCGCTTAAATGTTTATAATATGACAATTCAAGAAAATTATTCATAAGAGCCTGAGAGATGAGCATACCGGAATTACTGCTGTCATTAACGTAGCTATAAGATGATCTAACGCTACCGGTCGGCATTGCAAAGTTTGCAGACCCCATATATCTTGAATAGGTTGGTGTTTCAGCGAATGCGCCGCCTAAAATCATTAAGAATAAGAACAAAACGACTAATTTATTTCTTGAAAGCATTACTTTTTTAATTCCTCCAGTTTTTTTTCGAGTTCACGAACCTTTTTAATTAAATCGGGTAATTGTCTTTGTGCTACCATTATTTTTCGTTCTTCAGAATGCGGTTTAAGGGGGAAACCCGAAACAAAGCTGTTAGGTTCAACATTGCCGGTGACAACTCCTCGTGCAGCCACAGTTGTACCTTTACCTATTCTAAGGTGCCCGGTTGTTCCAACTTGCCCTGCTAATGTAACGTAATCTTCAAGAATTGTGCTTCCTGATAAACCTACTTGAGCGACGATAATACACTTTTTGCCAATTTCAACGTTGTGGGCAATGTGTATCATGTTATCAAGCTTTGTGCCCTCTCCGATTTTTGTTGTCTCCATTGTAGCGCGGTCGATTGTTACACAAGCGCCAATTTCGACGTTATCTTCTATCACAACGTTACCGACTTGAGGTACCTTAACGTGAACTCCTTTTTCCGGGGTAAAACCAAAACCATCGCTTCCTATTACTGCGTTTGCATGTATAATGCAGTTTGCGCCAATTTTACAATTATGCAACAATCGAACACCCGGATTCAAATGTGAGTTTTCTCCTACAAAGGCATTTCTACCTATGTAAGCCTGAGCATCTATGCGTGCACCGGCCTTAATTACCGCGCCATCGTCAACGACCGCCATAGGGCCTATTACAGCAGTTTTATCAACTATTGCATTAGGGCTCACAAAGGCGTTTTCGTGAATATTATAATTATACTCAGCCGGCGGGTTAAAATAGTTAAGCGCCGCAACTAGCCCTAAGTAAGGGTTTTTTAACCTTATAGAAGGAATAGGCAAATCAGGGGCATCTTCAGGGGCAATAATTGCGACTGCTTTAGTAGTTTTAACTTCTTCGAGGTGGGCCGCATAATTTTTTGCTCCGGAAAGAAACGAGAGTTCATTTTCTTTCGCCAAATTAAGCGGAGCGATGTTTTCGGCGAAAATATTATCATCGCCCAGCACTTTTCCGCCACAAAGATTTGCCAGCTCTTTCAAAGTGATAGATTTCATTTTCCTTCATTTCCTTAAAAAAAATAGCAACCCTTGCCGAGTTGCTATTTTTATTTTTTTATTTCCCGGCGTTCAAAGTTTTAATAACTTCGTCTGTCATGTCGTATACAATTTTTTCGTCGATCCAAAAAGTAGTTCCTTTTGCGAACACGGCCTTGAGTTTATTCTTTTTAGCCATTTCAGCCACAATAACATCTACCTTTAGTTCAATATCTTTTGCAAGTCCGCTCATTTCTTTTTCTTCGAGAGCATATAAAGCTCTCTGTGATTCTTCAAAGAATTTCTGCAAATCTCCGGATTTTTGTGCAAGTGATTTTCTCAAGTCAGCCAATTTAGTCTCAAGAGTCTTTGCTTCTTTATCTTTTTTGCTGTCTCTGAGGTCTTGTAATTGTTTTGCAACACTAACATATTCATCGTCGATTTTTTTAACATCTTCTTTTCTATTTTCGAGATCTTTTTGCAACTCAGTTTTTTTAGTTTCTAATGTTTCTTTTGTTTTTTGAGTTACTTTATATTTACTAAAAATTTGTGATGTGTCTACAACGCCGAATTCATAAGCCGAAGCTAACACCGGGCAAGCGCATAGCGCTGCGACTACAAAGAAATTGATTATCTGTTTTCTCATAGGAAAATCTCCTTATTTTTGTGGCCTTAAGCCAAGTCAAAGAATATATCGGCAATCAGAAAGAAGAACCGAAGTTAATGTAAGTATTTCCGCCGCTTCTGTCGTCTGCCTTTCCATAATCAATAGCTACGGGCCCCAAAGGAGTCTGCAGTCTAAATCCGATTCCTGCACCGCGTTTTTGGTCTTTTGAAATGCTGGTTAAGTCGTAGGCTGTTCCCCAGGCACTTCCTATGTCATAAAACGTTACAAAGTCAAAATTCTTGGCAAAATTGAATCGTAATTCGAAGTTAACATAGTAAATCTTCGTTCCCAAAAACTCTCTTTCTTCATATCCTCTTACAGTGCTGCTTCCGCCCACAGAGAACATGTCATACATAGGGATAAAGCCTTCGCCCACACTTGTGTCGCCATAAGCAGCTTGCACGGCAAAAACAGTTTTTTTGTTTTGGCTGAGGGGCAAATAGCGCCTAAAGGCTGCCATATATTTTGTATATTGATTTGCGCCCTTAAGAGCGCCGCCGGTTGTTTCTACCCAGAATGTATCATGAACACCGCCGGTTGTTCTAAATCTGTTGTCTCTGGTGTCTATATCAAGGATAGTTGCCAACGTTTGAAACTTTCCGTTTACATAGTAATTTTTATTAGCTTCAACAGAGAGGTTGTTCGTTGGTTTAAGTTTAATATCTTCGTCTCTGAATCTGAAAGATAAATCAACGTCTCTTCTAAGTCTTTTACCTAAGGTCAGAGCGTATCCTTTTCTTCGTTCGTCGTATTCAGATATTGTGTTTCCTGCGTTATAGAGATTTCTTGTGTATTCTGTGTTATAAACATCGAGCCCAAAGCTTTGCGGTTTATCATTAAACCAAGGGTCAAAATAACCTACTTCGTAGCTTTTAACTCCGCCGAACTCGGTTTTCATGTATATGCGCTTACCTTCGCCCTTAAAGTTATTTTGTGAAGCATTCACAAAACCAACCAAACCGTTAAGGGAAGAATAACCTGCGCCGACACCGGCTCTGCCTGTTTTTTGTTCTTGAAGGTGTATTACAAGAACAATTTCTTCGGGAGTTTTACCGGGCAGGTGATCTCTTCTGACTTCTTCAAAAAAGCCCAGATTATATAATCTTTGTAAGTCTCTGACAATTTTTTTATTATCGTAAATTTCGCCGGGCTTTACGCTTAATTCTCTTCTGACAACCTTTTCTTTGGTTTTTTTAAGTCCCTCGATTTTAACTTCGGATAAAATACCTTCAGTTATTTCGATGTTAATTTTGCTTCCTTGGTCTTGAACAAAGGCATCGGAAACCTTAGAAAAGAGGTATCCTTCACGCCCTAAGGCTTCGTTAACGTGCTGAATATCTTGCGCTAAGAGCTTGCTGTTAAAAACCGAACCGGTCTTGCTTTCCATGGCAGCCTTAAGAATGTCGTCATCTACTTTTGTGGCGCCCTTAATTTCTATTTCGCCAATAATAGCGTTTTCATCCACCTTAAACTCGACGAGTTTTCCGTTACCGGATGTTTTAACTTCTGCACCCACATAAGAAAAGTAGCCCATTTCACCTATGCGAGCGATGTCTTCTTGTACAGCCGAAGGCGTAAGCACGTCTCCAACTTTTATAGCACAATTAAGCAGAATAATTTCTTCTGATATCAAACGGTTACCCGTAACTTTAAGAGCAACGACGACATTACTTTCGTAAGCGAATACCCCGCAACATATCGACAACATAGCTAAAACCAAAAGAATTCGTGTTCTCACGACATAGGCCAACGTCATTATAATCGTCCTTTAACAATCTTGTTTAGTGTACGGGGCATAATACTTTGATTAATAATCATTGTCAATACCCATCAAAATCGTGTAGGCGATTATACTGCCTGTCTACGTTTCTGTAAACTTTTTTGAGAGTCTCTTCGTTCCTTTTATCCGAGTCTAATACAGGAACATAAAAGGCTTTAACTTCTGATAATCCGGTAACATCTATTGCAGTTTTAACGCCGCCGGAGAATTCTGACTGCACCGTAGAAACTGTTTTACTCGACAGAGTCGATTTAACGAATGTTACTACTTTGTCAATAGTTGGGGCCGCCCCGTCATCATATTTTGCTCTTTCGAGGCCTGCTGCCAAAATTTCGGCTTTAGCAATGTTTTCCCAGCTATTTCCGAATTGGTTATAGGTTTTTGTATTTGCTTCTTTAACAATTGCCGACAAATTTTTGTCTATCTGTGCTTCGCTATAGCCTTGTCCGCGCATTTCATTCACTTTCATGTTAACGTATTCATTTCTGTATGCGCTGGGCTTAACCATTGAGCTTGAGTTATAAACTTGTCTGACGATATTTTCTACCTCAGCTCTCTGCAATTCTTCTGTTGTGGTCGAGAACATTTTGTCTTTAAATGATGCGGCATCTCCGTATTTAAATTGAGTTTGCTTAAGCACCTGTCCATGTTCGTCTCGAACCACGACATATGTTTTTCCGTCGTCTCCTTCTTCAAGGGAGCCAAACAGTTCAGAGGTTTGCACGTCAAGCTTTTTTTCCATCTGCTCTATTTTTGCATTCGATTTTTCTGCGGCTTTAAAGTAACCTTTTGTTACTTCGTCTTGAGCCATTTCTCTTATTTCAGCGGGTGATTTACCGGCATTTTCTTCTTTTGAGGCCAAATTTTTCATTTTAAATTCGATATATGATTCTCTTCCGAGGGATTTAGCCAGTTCAGCCTCTCTGTTGAATTCAATTTCAGCCTCGACCTCTTTTTTAATTTCTTTAATCAACTCTTTGTTTTCGGGAGAATTTTGTGATGCAACAGCTTCGGCTTTTGCGGCGGTATAAGCATTTTTCAGATCACCCAATTCTTGGGAATAATCTCTGAGAGCTGCCGTGTATTCTCTTCTTGTTGCGAAATCAGAGGGTTTAGGCTTAAGTGATTTTTTAATTTCGAGCTGTTGCCTGATATTATCAGCCTTTTTCCATTCTTCGCTTTCGCTCTCGTATGTACTCTGCACTTTTTTGGCTTTTTCTGCAGGCATATCTATCAATCTTGTTTTTGCCAGAGAAACGCTTACCATAGCGAGCTGGGTAGAAGCATTAGAAATCATTGCGTTTTTCCCTGCATCAGACAATTTAATTGACATGTAGGAGTTTTCTAATTCAGTAATTTTGGCTTCGTAATAGTTCCATGCGTTCGAGCCTTCTTCGTATCTTAATTGTTCTAATCTGTAATCTTCAATTTTTTTGATGATACTTTCTTTTTGTATTTGTGCAGACGCCGCTCCTGATGCAAATGCAAAAGGATTACTTATGACTGCGTTAGAAATTAAATTTGCTTTTGATGTTGTTCCGAACAGTTTGCTCGAGACTGTTTTAGCTAATTTTGTTTCTGCACCGAACCTGCCTGCGATCCCCCCCAGTATACCTGATATAGCGGCTGAAGCAAGGGCAGATTTTTCGTCTTGAATAAAATTATCAATAGTATACTTTTTTTTAGTAATTGTATCTAATTCTTCAAGGCAAGCCACCAACTCTGCCTCTTCTGACGATGTAAGAGTTCCTTTAAGGTAAAGGTTTTTGATTTTGCTTTTGAGCTCCGCTTCTTTTTCGTCGTAATTATAGTAGTGGTCATACCAAAGGTTAGTTACTCCGGCCTTTACAACGTTTGAGACAGTGCTTCCCGCGAAGCTTACGGCACCGGCTTTAACGGCAGACGTAACAATTGTTTTTGCCGTAAGAGGACCTATTGTTTGCAACATACCGCCTGTGAGCATATTAAATGGGGCCAAAGCACCGCTTATTGCGGCATTTATACTTACTTCTTTTAATATTTCGGAGTCAGGCTTTTTATTCTCTGCAGTTCTGAAAGAATTTTTTCTTTTTTCGTAAGCGTAAGTTATAATAGCAGAAGTGGCAGCACCGGCCAACACAGCCCCCACGACTACCCAACCGAGGGGGCAGACCAATGCGGCAGAAAGAGCCATTACGGCCAATGTTGGCAATAAAGCCTTACCTACTGACCAAGCAATCTCTTCGAGTTTGCTCATTTCTTTGGCAATTTTTTCTTCTTCGGCCTTGGAAGCTTCCAGATCTTTCTCAATTGCTGTCTCGCTTATTTGAGCAGTCCCGGATTCTGTCTTATCTTCTGCCGTTGCTTGTTGATTTGTCTGAACAGAGAAGATGCTTTTTGCCGACTGATCAGCATGTACGGTCGCGACCGGAAGTGCATTATAAGCAATATTATCGAATATACCGGGACTTACGCCTATAAGAGCGGCAATAAGAAGCAAACCCAGCAAACGGTGCAAAGCGTATTTTTTGTTAATATTTTTTGTTATTTTCATCGGTTATACTCCGTACATAGTCTATATTGTTTAAGAGTATAACAAAAAAGTGTAAAAATGTGAACTGCGCCCTCTAAAAGTTTCGTAAAATGAGCAATCTAAGGTCTGAAAGTATATAGAATTAGTTTTGTGCGCTTGCCTTATAATTAGGTCTGATGTATAATCAGAGACAAATTACAATACCGGAGCAGAAAATGCCACAATTAAGAAAAGACCCGGTTACTAAAAGATGGGTAATTTTGTTGCATGAACAAAAAAAATTACCTGCAGATTTTAAAATAGAGCACGCTCCCAAACAAACAAACAAATGCCCATTTTGTCCCGGCAACGAAAACATGACTCCGGTTGAGCTGATGTCATACAGAAGCGAAAACACGCTTCCCAATGAGCCCGGCTGGCAAGTTAGGGTAATACCGAATCGGTTTCCCGCTCTTCAAATTGAGGGCGACTTAGACCGCATGGGGTTAGGCGTATACGACATGATGAACGGTGTCGGCGCTCATGAAGTAATTATCGAAAGCCCGAATCACGAAGACGGATTCCATAATTACAGTTCCGAGCAGATATCAAGGGTATTACACACTTATGTAGAGCGCTACAGAGATCTTTCACGCGACCGTCGGTTCAGATATATTTTAGTATTTAAAAACAACGGGTCAGCTGCCGGCGCAAGTTTAGATCACCCTCACTCTCAACTGATAGCGACTCCCATTATTCCCAAAAGGGTAATGGAAGAACTTGAAGGTGCCAAAACTTATTATTACTACAAAGAAAGATGCGTATTTTGCGACATTATTCGTCAAGAACTAAGCCAAGGCGAGCGCATAATTCATGAGAACGAAAGTTTTGTTGCATTTGAACCTTTTGCCTCAAGGTTCCCGTTCGAGACTTGGATAGCCCCCAAAGACCATAAAGACTGTTTCGGAGACATTGACAAAAGCGAAATTGACGGTTTGGCCGACATTATGCAGGCCACCATAAAAAAGCTCATAAAAACCTTAGACAACCCGCCGTTTAATTTTATAATTCATACCTCACCGTGCGGCGAGCACTGCACAGACTATTTTCACTGGCACATCGAAATAATGCCGCGCGTCACAAAAATAGCCGGGTTTGAATGGGGTTCGGGTTTTTATCTTAATCATATGTCACCTGAGCGCGCCGCTCGTTTTCTTATTAATCCAAATTACAAGGGATAAAACATGCCACAGCTTAGAAAAGACCCCATTTTAAAACAATGGGTTATTATTTCTCCCGAAAGGGGAAAACGTCCTTCTGACTATAAAAAAACCATTGAAGAACCGGACGATTCTGCTGAATGCCCGTTTTGCGAAGGAAAAGAGCATTTGACACCAAATGAGACTCTTTCTTTCAGAACGGCGGGCACCGACGCGAACAAAAAAGGCTGGTGGGTCAGAATTATTCCTGATTCAGAACCAATTCTGCGCCCCGAAGGTGAGCCCGGTCGTGAAGGTTTCGGAATGTTTGACGCTATGAATTCAATCGGTGTTCACGAAGTTGTCATTGAATCACCGAACCACAACTCACGCATACACAACGCCACCAATGATCAGGTCAGAGAAATCATCTGGGCATATAAACAAAGGCTTCTTGAGATAAAAAAGAACCCAAGCTACAAACATTTTATGGTGGTAAAAAACAGCGGAGCAGGGCTGAGCAACTTTACTCACAGTCATTCTCACATCATTGCCACTCCGATTATTCCTAAGAGAGTCGAAGAAGAAATCGAAGGAGCCCGCGAATACTACCATTACCACGATCGCTGCCTATTTTGCGACATCGTTAAGCAAGAGCAAAAAGACCAAATGAGATTAGTTTACGAGAACGACCAATTTATTGTATTCTGCCCCTTTGCGTCTCGTTTTCCTTTTGAAATGCAGATTATGCCGAAAAGCCACCAACCGTTTTTTGAAATGATCGAAAACAATTTGGTTCAAACCTTTGCCGATGCTCTTCAGAACACTCTCAAGCGCCAAGAAGCGGTATTACCCGGTCAGCCCTACAACATGGTGTTGCACACTTCACCTTGCTCAGATTCTTACAAAGACTTTTATCACTGGCACGTGGAAATAATACCTAAACTGACTAAGGTCGCGGGGTTTGAGTGGGGCTCAGGTTTTTATATTAACCCGACTACACCCGAAGACGCAGCAAAGGCACTCAGAGACATCGCCATAAAATGACCGACAAAAGTACGTTTCGTCGCTTATTGCCTTACTTTAAGCCTCATTTTTCAAAGCTTATTCTTTCTATAGTCAGCATGCTGACTGTTACGGCCGTTCATTTGGCACGCCCGATGGTTTTGCGCGTTATCATCGACAAAGCCGTTCCTCAACAAAACATTGAGCTTGCGATAAAATACGCCGGTTTTTTTTTGGTTTTACTTGCTCTTGGGGCCTTTGCCATGACTTTGCGCGTGAGAATAATGGCGCGCATGGGCGCAGAAATTGTCGCAAAAATAAAGAGCGAAGTTTTTGAGCACATTCTAAGCCAGGGCGTTAGCTTTTTTGACAAAAACCAACCCGGTCGTCTGATTTCTCGAACTGAATCAGATGCAGACCAGATAAAAAGAATGTTCACGCAAGATTCAATGCAAGTTTTTTCTTCAATTATGCTTGTAGTGGGCACCATTGTTTTTTTATTTATGGAAAATGTAACGGTAGGTTTTATAACAATAGCCACCTTAGCGCTTATATCGCTGGTTATGTATAGTTACCTGTCATACGTTCAATCGATCATGACCGAAGTCAGGACTCAAAACAGTCTTTTAACCGGCTACATAACGGAATACGTACAGGGTGTTCCTCTCATACAGCTTTACAGGCGGGAAAACGAAGTAAAAAAGCGGCTTCATGATTTTTCTAAAAAAAAGGGTGACTTAGACGTTTACGCCGGTTTCATAGATTACGCTATAGGCTCAACAACCTTCAGACTTATCAGCGAAGTCGGTCTTTTGGCTGTATTATTTTTCTATTGCAGCAAAGAAATTTATGCCGGTGCCATGACAGTTGGCACAATGGTAATGTTCATCGAACTATTGAGGCAGTTTTTCAGACCTCTCGGCTTTATGGTCGAGGCGATATCATCTCTACAATCCGCATTAGCAGCCGGAGTCAGAGTCTTTGCCATATTAGACAGCAAACCCGCGATAATAAACGAAGGCTCGGTGTTGTCTGACGAAGAACTTACAAAAGATATCACCTTTAACAATGTCAGTTTTTCATATAATTCAGAACCGATTTTAAAAAATGTATCATTCAAAATCGAAAAGGGCAAAACTGTTGCAATAGTAGGTGCAAGCGGCTCAGGAAAAACCACTTGCGCGAATTTACTATTGCGTTTTTATGATACAAATTCGGGAAGCATATGTATAGGTGATCGGAACATAAAAGAAATTAAGCCTGAAAACCTGTTAAAGAACACTGCTTTGGTCTTGCAAGAGATTTATCTTTTTCCCGGAACGATAATGCAAAACCTAAAAGCTTTTCGCAACGACATAGATGACGAATCTGTTATAAAGGCATCGCGTGAGATAGGCGCCCACAATTTTATCCAAAAATTGTCGAAAGGCTACGAAACAGTTCTTTCCGAAAGGGGTTCCAACGTTTCATACGGAGAAAGGCAGTTACTTTCTTATACCAGAGCGTTGGTAAAAGATCCAAAACTATTGATTTTGGACGAAGCCACATCTTCGGTCGATGCCATTACCGAAATGCAACTGCAAACAAGTATGAGTAAGTTAATGCAAAACAGAACCTCATTAGTTATAGCCCATCGACTTTCGACTATAAAGAATGCAGATAAAATTATCGTCTTAGAAAAAGGTGAAATAATCGAAAGCGGCACCCACGAAGAATTAATTAAGTTAGGCAAAAAATACTACGAATTGGTAAACGTTCAAAATGGCAACAAAGCACCCTAAAATTTATTACGTAAAGTGGATAGCCAAGCAATACAAAATGCATTGGAAGTTTGTTTTGCTGCTTGTTGCTTTAACTGTAATAACTGCGGTTTTAACGGTGGTTTTTCCTATATTGCTCAAACATATAATCGACAGTATTACCAATAACCTGTCATTATTTGAGAGCGGCAAAATCACGGTGCCCGAAGCAGAATCAGAGCGGAACAAACAGCTGCTTATCTTGTTATTTATGGGGTTAGGCCCTATTTTTAACGGCATATACCCGTGGCTTCGCCATAAAGGCAACGTAACTTTCGAGACCTTTCTGAGAGACAGTTTTTTTGCGAGCATACTCAAAAAGAACAGTAATTTCTTTTTAAAATTCAGAACGGGCGATTTGTCTGCAAGGCTTATTCATGACTTAAGTTCGCAATTTCAAGGGCTGCCCTGGCTTTGCTGTTCGGGCATATTCCGCGCGTTCAATTCAACGATTTTGATTATATTTTGCTTAGCGGCGATGTCAATGCTCAACCTTAAACTTACGCTGATAGCCTGTATACCACTTCCCATAACTTTAGGAATTTTTATGTTATTAGACAAAAACATTTCAGAAAGTTTCAAAAAGGTTCACGATGGTGTATCTGAGGGCAATGATTTTTTAGAAGCGGCTTATTCAGGCATAAAAATCATAAAATCTTTTAACTCACAAAATGCGCAATCGGCCGAATACGGCAAAATACTCAGCCGCAGAATCGAGTACGAAACTAGAGCTGAAAGTTTGTTTGGTAACTTTATGACATTGTTTGAGTTTTTAAACTATGTGGGCGAGATTTTTATACTTTTGTTTGGTGGCATAATGGTAATTAAGGGCGAAATGAGCATTGGCACTTATTACGCCTTTTTTAGTTATTTAGGGATGATTATTTTTCCTTTGATGGATATTCCGAGTATGTTTGTCAGCCTCAACGAAAGCAGCATTTCTATAGACAGGCTTGAAGCGATTAACGAAGACCCTTCACACGAATCGATAAGCGAGGGCACAGACCGCGAAAGAATTAACACTATCGACAGCATTGTTTTTAAAAACGTGAGTTTTGAGTTTCTAAAACCGTCAGATGCTCTTAAAGAGGGCGATGAAAAAGAGGCAAAAGCACCTTTTTCGCTCAAGAACATTAATTTAACTATAAAAAGGGGCGAAAAAGTGGCTATAGTGGGGCAAATTGGCTCCGGCAAGACCACTTTACTGAATCTTATAGCGCAAATGCTTTTGCCAAAGAATGGCGAAATTTTTGTGAACGGTATAAATGCAAATAGAATAGCGCTTTCTTCAATAAGGGATAAAATCGGGTATATACAGCAAGAGCCGCTGATTTTTTCTGAAACGGTAAAAAATAACATTAGTTTTTGGCGCGACATACCCGACGAAAAGGTCTATTTATGCGCATCTATAGCGCAGCTAGATAAAGAGATCAAGCTGTTTGAGCACGGTTTTGACGAAGAGATTGGGCAAAGGGGTGTTAATATTTCTGGGGGTCAGCGGCAGCGTTTATCGATTGCCAGGGCGTTGGCTGGCTCTCCCGAGTTGCTTTTGACGGACGACATAACCGCAAGTCTGGACTCGGAAAACGAACAAAAGTTATGGAACGACCTAAACCGGGAATACCCGCACTTAACATGTGTTGTAATAACTCACCGTATATCGACGGCCGCCATGGCTGACAGAATTATAGTATTAAAAGACGGAACAATTGTTTCAGAAGGCACTCACAGTGATCTTAAAAACAATTGCGGGGTTTATCAAAATCTGTCGAACCCGGATGCAAAGTACGACGATATTATTTAATCGTCTGTTAAAACTTTTTCGTAAGCGAGTCTTTTAGCTTTGTCTTGCAGGTAAATGATGCCACAATAAGTGAAATTATTTTTAAGCAAAAATTTTTGCATCACAATATTATCTTCGTGAGTATCTACCCTGAGTGATGTGCAGCTTTTGGATTTTGCGAATTTTTGGGCAAAATCAATTATTTGAGAGGCGGCACCGGTATTTTTGCATGATTCTTCAACAGCAATTCTGTGAATCGATATATATTTGTTGTCTGCAAGCCATTTTCCGTCATATATCTCAGAATAATTAATATCAGGCTCGACAACTAACGAAACGGTTGCGATTATTTTGCCGTCTGCCTCAGCCACATGGCAATATCCCGCGTCTAAGTCTTTTTCGATAGTTTCTTTATTTGGGTATCCGTTCTGCCATTGGTTTATGTTGTTTTCTTCAAGCCATTTTTGCGCCTGCCCCACAATCGTTAATATTTGTTCTAAATCGTTTAATGAGGCTAATCTTATATTCATATTACCTGTGAATGATCCGAGGGAAAAGCTTACCTTTTTCGACTATCAAAACTGCTACTGAAGCCGGCAATCCGCCTCTCGGGAAGGCCGGGCTGCCGGGATTTATCACAAGCAGGCCGTTTTCTTCGCTGATAGTTGAAATGTGCGTGTGTCCGTAAACCAAAACCTTTGTGTCTGCTTCTAGCGCATTTCTTGCCGTTGCGGGCTTATGTGCGGCTGTCAGCAATCCGATTCCGATGTTTACAGATATGTGTGAGGGAGTTTTTAAGTAGTATGAATCGCAGTTCCCGCGAACGGCGTAGACAGGCGCTATCTCTTTAAGCGCCTCGAGAACTTCGGGAGTTTCTACGTCACCGGCGTGTATAATTAAGTCAGATTTTAGGAAAGCCTCACGCACCCAATCAGGTATTTCGTAACCGCCTGCCCTTATGCTGTGGGTATCAGAAATAATACCTATTTTCATTAGCTGATTCCTGTTGTAAGTATTGACTATTAAGGCTAATTGTTCTATGTTTTAACATAATTATCATTGACGGACAACAAAAAAAGAGGCTACTATAAGTCATGTCTAACACACCCGTGCCCGAAACCTTAAAAAAAAATCAAAAACCTGCGCCTGAAACAGAGACGGCGCCCAAGCCCCAAACTTCTTTCAGCGAAACCATGTTTTTTAGGCGTTTTGTAGCCACAGCAGCCGATTATGTAATTGTTTCCACTATCTGCATGCTGTCATCTTTGCTTGTGTCATTCTTGTTTTCAGCTTTCAACGGAGATGTTTTCAAACTAACCTTTTTTATAATTGGCATTATCTGGGGGTTAGGCGGGGTATTATTGCTCATCAAAGACGGTCCTCATTCTATAACAGCCTTTGACTGCCGCACTCCCGGCAAGTATTTTCTTCACGTCAGAGTTATAAATACACAAAAGCAACCTATAACTTACGAAATGTCAATAAAAAGAAACCTGGTTGTTGCTTCGAGCATTTTTTGTATAGCAGGCACCAATTTAATATTAAGCTTAAATTTGCCTGTGATAACCGACATATTAGTGTGGATTTCCTTAATTGCTTCTTTTGGTTGTTTAGGCTGGACTCTTTACGAAACCTATATGTTCTATAAATCAACCGACGAACGCCGTCCGGGCGATTTACGAGCCAACACCTTCGTAGAATACTACTGACAGAGGGTAACCTTTGAATATAAAGCACATATTTTTGCTTTTACTTGCAATACTCAGTTTTTTGCTGGTAAATGTTTTTGTGCCCAAAGCTAACGAGCCGGGCAGTATATCATCATTTGAAGGCGTTATTCTTTCAAACATGTCGGGGCATCAGTTCAGGCTTGCGGGGCAGTTTGCCGAAAAGCCGGTTTTATTTGTATTTTGGTCTGTAACCTGCGGCACTTGTATTGAGGAGATACCCTTTATAACTTCATTGCACAAAGAATTACATGACAAACTCACTGTTATAGGCATACATCCCGCAGGGTATCCGATGAAACAAATCAAAAGATTTTTACACAAACACAAACCTGCTATTCCGTATACTCTTGCCATAGACAGTCAACAAACTCTTACAAAAACATACAACATCAGTGTTTTACCGAGACTTATACTGGTAAACAGGCGTGGCGAAGTTCTTTATGATCATCTTGGTTACGCCGCCGAAAATGAAGGAGCAGTCAGAAGTGCCATATTATCGCATCTATAAATGTTTTTTGGCAGTTATATTATTAACATTCTTTTCTTTGTCAGCAGCGAAAGGTGATGAAACACTCTTCAAAAAGATGCTTGAACCGGGGAGCAGCGCACCGGTAAACAAGCTTAAAGATGCAATGAGCAAAAGCGAATTTATTTTCCCTGAAAAAGGGAAATGGAATATCGTTTTTTATTGGTCATTATTTTGTCATTCATGTTTATCGGAGATCCCTGCCATACAGCGTCATTTGCCAGAGGATTCAGACTTTAACGTTTATTATGTATCTTTGGATTCATCGCGGATGGAAAAGGGGTTAGAGAATTTTGGGAAAAAGCGTCGTCTGACTCGGCCCATATTAATGGAAGAGTTGTATGAAGAGCGCTATTTAACGGCTGACCAGTGGGGTGTCTCTGCGACACCGGCAGTTTTTATAACCAACCCTGAGGGGAAAATTGCTTTTTCACACGCGGGGCCCATGGATATCGACAAATTTTTTGCTGATTTTGAGGTTATGAAGAACTTAGGATCGGAGCGGGAACAACAATGAAAAAGCGGTCTTTAAAACATTTTTTTATAATGCCTTCTTATCAAATCAGGCTTACGGCTTTTATGTGTTTGGTCATTTTTATTGGGTTCATTTTACATGGCTGCCTTTTGTATTATATTGCGGGCAAGAATATTCAGAACGGTTTTTTTGCGGGAGCGAATGAAATGAGGCAGGTTTGGGACATTCTAAAGCCTGCTGTTATCGTGACAAACGGCGTAAGTTTTATTGTTATGAGTGTTTTTATGTTTTTAGTAGCGATATTTATATCTCACAAGCTTGCGGGGCCGATTTTAAAGATTTCGGGGCATTTAAAAAAGATAGCCTCAGGCAAACTGCCTTCTGCGACACTTAAATTAAGGGAACACGATGAGGGGCAGTTGCTTTGCGACACTGTGAACGAATTGCAAACCGGTTACAGAGCAACCTTTTTAAGCATTAAACAAGTAGCGGATTCTATGAAGGCACAGGATCCTGCAAAAAGCAAGTTAAACGAGATTTTATCGGAGATAGAATTTGAGTGAAGTAAAGAAAACTGCATTTTTTTTAATTTGTTTTTTGGCAGGCATCGCGTCTTTCGGCAATGATGGCGAAGCCGAGAAAAATCTTGCCGAAAAGGGTTTGCCGAGTTATCACAAATATCTGAAACAAGCCGGGGACACGCAAAACTATGTTGGTTCTGAATCTTGCGCCAAATGTCATTCTGATATTTATGACGAATGGAAACTGAGTCAACACGCGCGAATGATAAGAAGCGTCGAAGAAATCAAACAGACTGTGCCGATTCCGTTTAATGAGCTTGAAGTCAGCGAAGACAAGATTATAATGGTTTTGGGTTCTCATTATGTTCACAGATTTGTGGCAGAGCATAACGGCAAAGCGGTAGTGTTGCCTAAAATATGGGATATACGTGAAAATCGCTGGCTTGAGACCTACGATTACGGATGGCAATCAAAAGAATACACAAAAGAATGCGCAGGTTGTCACACAACAGGTTTTTCGGCAGAAAATGAGTGTTTCACAGAGCCGGGAGTCGGATGCGAAGCTTGTCACGGACCCGGTGAGAAGCACATTAAAACTCAGAATCCGAAAGACATTGCTTCTCGCCACAGTCTATCGCCTGAAAAACTTGAGATGGTATGTATTTCTTGTCATACATCGGGCATGGACAACAGCTATACTTACAGTTTTCCTGTCAGTTACAGGCCGGGCGACGATATTACGAAACATTTTTCGGGTTTGACGCCGAAACCGGGACAAACTGCCGAGAACTTTTCGGGTGACGAGAGTTATGAAGACCGTCTCAGACAGTGGACCTTTTTAAAGCCGAGGCTACTATTGGCAAGCGGCTTAACATGCGATTACTGCCTGAATTTCAGGAATGTAAAAAAGAAAAACGAAGGCGAATATTTGACATACAATCAATATTGCATGACTTGTCACTCAGACAAAGAGGATCACCCTGAGCAGTCTCCCGGCACAGACTGCATTGTATGTCACAAGCCAAACCGCCATTTAAACGGCAGTTTATCTATTCACGACCACAAATTCAGGTTCGAGTGATTTAAGTTCGGGTATTTTTTTCTGTTTTCGTGACAGAATCAAAATCAGTGCAACAAATATCAATCCTGTGCCGAGAAGTCCGAGGCTATTCAATTTTTCTTCAAACAAAACGTAAGATATAATAGCCCCCGAGACCGGCTGTAAATAAATCAAGAAACCTGCCGTAGTAACCGGCACTATTTTGAGTGCGCTGTTCCAGAGAGCATAAGTAATAACCGAATTCATAAGCACCAAATAAATCAAAATAGCCAGTGTTTTTGTCTGCCACACTCCAAAGCCATAAAATGCAGATTCTAGAATGGCCCCCGGTAAAAGCATAGCAGAGCCGAGCATAAAGCTGTCTCGGCATGTTAATCGCCAATCATATTTTGCAGAAACCTTTTTACCTATAATGCTATACATTGCCCAAGCGAACTGAGGAACAACAACAATAATACTGCCTATCCAAAGTTTATAGCTTTCAATATTTACGTTATCGCTTAAATCTCCGCCTAACAATGCGCAGCCCGCTACAGCCAATATTATAGAAACGATGTGTAAAGGTTGAATTCTTTCTTTAAAGAAATAAGCTGCCAACAACACAGTAAAAAGTGGCGGTGTAGCGGATATAACAGAAGCTACGATTCCCGGAGCCCAAATTAAGCCATAATTCATTCCAAGTACAAGAACAAAAACTCCCCAGAATGCCAGTTTAATAAAGTCGGGTTTATCTTCTTTAGCTATTCCGCTAAGAGGGGCAGATTGTGTAAGTGCAACAAAAACCAGTCCTGCGAGGAAGAATCTCAAAAAGCCGAACACTAAAGGCGGGACGTCAGTCAATGCCAACTTTGTCAGAGGATAAGCCGCTCCCCAAACAAGTGCAGCGAAAGCTATTTTCACTATACCCCAAACCATTCTGTTTACCTCATAATTTTTTGTTGTTCAAATTTACCAAAAAGCATTAAAAATAGCTATATAATAAAATTTGAGTAATTTTTGTTTGTTAATTATCTATAGCTGTGGTAGATTTTCAACACTTTATGACTTATTTCCTTTCGAGGTTATGTGATGAACAAAGAGATAATCAGGCTTATACCCGGGCCCGTAAGCGTGCCTAAGTCTATTTTAAAGACCTATTCCGCAAATTACGCTTCCGCAGACATTGACACTGAATTTTTAGAGCTTTATAATCGCACCGAGAATAAAATTCAGCAAATACTTGGCACACAAAATAGCGTAATAATGCAAACCGGAGAAGGTATGCTAGGTCTTTGGGGAGCGCTTAAAAGCTGTTTAAAGCCCGGCTCTAAGGTTTTAGCTCTTTGTAACGGGGTGTTTGGCGACGGCATCGCGGACATGGCAGAAAGCATAGGTGCTGAGGTTAAACGTTTTTCTGTTGCTTATAACACCACACAAATAAACTACAACGAGTTTGAAAAAGCAGTAATCGATTTTGAGCCACTTATGATCACTGCTGTGCATTGCGAAACACCTTCGGGGATTTTAAATCCGCTCGAAGGAATTGCGAAAATCAAAGAAAAACACAATGTCCCACTTTTTTGTGTTGACTCTGTGGCAAGCGCGGGCGGGGCACCTGTAGATGCGGACAGATGCGCGATAGATCTTTGTCTTAATGGCAGTCAAAAATGTTTTTCCGCTCCGCCTGAAATGACCATGGTTTCTGTAAGCACCAAAGCTTGGGAAATCATTGAACAGGTTAATTACAAAGGCTACGATGCTTTTTTGCCTTTTAAAAATGCGCAAAAGAATTTTTATTTTCCCAACACCATGTCCTGGCATGGTATTGCAGCGCTTGAGGTTGCTTCAGACTTGATTTTGAACGAAGGGCTTGAAAATGTTTATAAAAAGCATTTAGCAGCGCAGGAATTTTGCATAAACAAATTATCAGAGTTGGGGTTAGAGCTTTTTGCAGATAAAAACGCCGTTAAATCGCCGACTGTTACAGCTGTTATGCTTCCCGGAAACATTGACTTTGCAACCTTCAACCAAGCCTGTCTTTCTAAGGGAGTTGCTTTGGCCGGCAGTTACGGGCCCTTAGCCGGCAAAATATTCAGAATAGGTCACATGGGCTCTCAATCAGACTTGCGGCTACTTGAAGTTGGTATGGCAAGATTGGGCGAAGCAATAGCAGCTCTAAAATGATAAACTTTTTACTGCTTTCATAGTATAATTAGCATATGATTATGAGTAATGAACGGAGCTAATTTATGAAGGCAGTAAAATTTAATCGCATTAACACACAAGCAATTTTTGCAATTTTTTCTCTGTTACTGATCATTTCGCCTGTTTTAGGGCAAACCCCTTTTAGCGGCGCGCCAATAAGTGTCAATCAAAGCAGCGATTATAAATCTGAAACCACAGCCTCTGAAGATTTTTCAAACTCAGACTCGCCGTCTTATCTTGAGAATCTGACAGAAGAAGAATCCCGTTTATTGACTCTGGGTCTTTTGCCCGTATATTACCCCTCTCTAAAGCAATGCCTAGAGCAAAAAGAGCCTTTCACAGGCTCTAAGGGCGGCCTTAAAGCTTCTATAGATTTGTGTAAATCATATTACCCTCTTGCCAACGGGCATTTTTCAAGAAATTTTGGCAACCCTGAAAAAATGCTTGAATGGGCACGCCGCACCGAGAAAGACGAGAAACTCCGCAAATTGGTTTTGGCGAGTAAAGCGGGCGATGTTCTGCTAACAGGGCCCATAAAAGAAGAAGACATTAACAAAAACCTTATCTGTTTAATGACCAAAGGCCCTTATTATCATGCTTCAATCGTTGTTGAAAGCACCCCGCCGGTTATAATTGAATCTGTCGGGGTTACGGGCTCGATCAGCGACCCTTATTCAAATAAAGTCAGAATGTCAATGTGGTATGAAGAGCTTAATTATTATTGTTTTGTAAAGCTCGTAAGACCCACCGAAAAAAAGAGCGACAAAGAAGCTCAAGAAATCATCAACAAAGCTCTGGGCTATTCCTATTTGCAATTAGGGCGCCCCTATGACTATTCTTTCACAGACAGCGACGGGTCAAGCGCCTTTTATTGCAGCGAACTTGTGAGCAAAGCTTATGAATCCGGCGGCCTCGATATTGCTAACAAAAACGCCGAGCGGGATAAAATTGTAGTTGCCGTTCACGAAGTAATCGACGGCTTAAAACCCAAAGATAAAGTTAAGCTCTCTGACGACATTGTAAATTTTGCTCTGAGATACATCGAGAACCCCGATTTTGATATGCTTCAAGACTTTATTGTGAATACCATCGTTCCAAGCTGTGAAGTTTTCTCAGAGATATTTCCTGACGAAAAATCTCTTGTTAAGCTTAACAATGTTATAAATAAAGTAAGAGACGGGGATGCTTTTGACAATTTTTCAAAAGCATCGGGTGATTACAAGGCAAAAAAGGCAGCGGGCAAATTTGACGCAAAATTTGGGATTGGTTTTTTAAGAGAAAAGACAGCTCAAGTTGGCATTGCAGCGGGCTTTTTAAAAGACATGAACAATCTGGCCAATGATGCGGGCACCAATTTACAAGAGACATTAATTTTAACCACAAAAATTTTACTGCCGTTGTATCAAAATTTGGGCACCTATGGCGAAATTTTGTCAGACTTGGGCAAAAACGGCGTGCAAATACCTCAAGGCGTGCAAACCATGCTTGAGATAATTGATTGGTCAGTAGAAAAACGCGAAGAAATCAGAAAATGGCCTATAATCGGTGAGCCCCTCTCGCAGCTTATGCCGGGCAGCGGCAACGGAAAAATCAGAACCGATTTTACCAGCCCGAGCGATATCGGCTATGGAGCCTCAGACTTTTCTTATACTTGGCCATAAATTACCGAACATTTTAACTCGCAAAAACTGATCATCTAATGGGCGTGCAAAGGGAATAACAAAATGGTTTACTTTTGTTTCGCTCATTTGGTGCATTGTGTTGTAGCCGGCTCCCGAAAACACCGCAAAAGCTGTTTCAAATAGGTGATGCGCGTCAATTAAATCGTGGCATTGGTAGCTAAAAACATCGCTAATGCCCTTTTCTTGGCCTATAATTACAATATTTTTATCAATATTTTCGGTTTCGGCGATTTTTTCTGCAAATCTCACCAGCTGTTTAACTTCGCTTAGTTTTCCCGAATGGACCACCAGCAAACATTGTTTTGGCAATTCGACGATTGGAGCCCCCATCTTTGGGTAGGTTGGTCGCACCGTCGTCAGGTCAGCCCCCATAGATTGTATCCATGCATATTGCTCTTCGCCTATCCTTTCGGCTAAGTTCACTTTTGTAAACTTTGGCAAACCGCCGTTCACCCGCTTCATATAATCGGCAAACTTAAGTATTCGCGCCGTGTATTCGCATTCTATCCCGAAGTCTGCGCTTAAATCTCTCAATTCGCCCAGCACACCGGCCGGAAAAGCGTCTATTATTATTTTATCGGGTTTAATCTCATCAATAACCTCATATACCCATTTTTTTAAATGCGTGCTGTCAGCGCAGTCTTTATTTTCGGGCATAAAACACCCTGCCCCGTCGAGCTTAATCTTCCCGCTTCTGACCGCCTCGCAATTTGTTATAACATAGGGGCTGAGGCTTTCCCAAAGCGCAAGATGTCTATAAATATGACCTAACCCGCCGCCCATGCAGTAGCAAAGAGTTTTCAAGATCAGTATCTCAGCAGTTCGTTAATAATAATTGCTCTAAGATCTGCCGGTATTTCGGTAAACAGCACTATTCCGGGCGCCACAACATTTTTTGAGTCTTTGGTTATTATCACTTCTTCATTTTGTTCGTTTTTAACTTTAAGTTTTCCGTTATCGGGGTAAAACTTCACATCACCGATATTCTTGGCCTTGCGGTCTCTGATTTTGGACCTCTCAGGCGATGATTTAACAATTTCGAAAGCATTTTTGTTTTCTTCGTTATCGCTAATTTTGACCTTATCTTCGTTTATTTTAACCTTCCAGAGCAGTTTATCAGAATCATCAAAAAGCTTAAAGCTGTCGCTTTTTCTTTTAACTTCCGCTATCAGCTGTTTATCGCTGTTATCTGCGGCCGTTTCTTTATACTTAAAATTGCCGGGCTTGTTCGAGCGCCCTTTAAAAACTCGCATTGTGCCATTGTCGTTAAGCGCGATTTTATCGTGATCGGCGTATTTTTTAAATGTTAATAGCGCCTTACCGTCAGGCGATTTAAAAACTACGGTTTGCTCGCCATTTTCTGCTTGTTCACTCTCGGCGTCATCAAATGTTTTGCCTCTGACAGCATTTGCTTTTTCTTCAGCCTGTGCTGACCGCTCTGCTTGCTCGTTGTTCCCGCCGGATTTCGGCGTATCGCCGCCACAGCCTAATATCACGAAAACAGTAACCGCCAACAAAAAAATCAATGCAAAACTTTTGATTCTGAACGAACTCATATTATTTTTCCTTTATAAACTTTTAAACAGGTCGCAATAGCTCTGTATTTCGATTTCAGCGGAAAATTCTTCACAAATATGCTTTTGCAAAATTTTACCTACCCTATCGCGGTCTTCTTTGGTCATCGCCGCTGCTACAGCCAAAGCTTCTATGCATCCGGCCGCGTTTCCGGGGAAAAAGGTAAGCGATGCCTGGGCAGCCGGCAAAACCTCTGCTATACCGCCTGTCTGTGCGGCAATCATAGGAACGCCCAATGCCCCTGCCTCTAACAACACATTCGGCATTCCGTCGTAATGTGAGGGCAACGCCACAAAGTCGCACGCGGGATAAACTCGTAACAGTTCGAAACGATCCATGAAGGGCAGAAATACGATATCAAAAAACTCTTCCCGCTCTTTTATCCAATCATTAACGCTCTTTTCAACATCTCCCACAACGATAAGGCTGAACTTTTCATTAAAGCCTGATTTGAGCATGTTTTCCAAAAAAAACACAACGCCTTTCTTTTCTTTGATTTGCCCGATTATTCCGATTGTTGCGCGGCCAAGTCTGAAATTATCACGTCTGAAAGCCTCTGCCGCGACCAAATCTGAGGGATCGTAAAACCAATTTTCGCAAGATATGCCATTACAAATTTTAACGGCATTTGCCATGGGGAACATCAGTTCAAGCTTGTCTCGGGCTTCGCTGCTAAGCACAGAAACAGCATCGGAGGCGATAACAGCGTCTAACAGCAGCGGCCGTTTATTTGGTGTAAAAACGCTTAAATCAAAATCATTTCCGCGCAGCATAACTACGGCTTTAAGCTTGAGCCAAGCCTTAAATACCGGTAGCGCGATCATGGGCAATGTGCCGCCAAAAGCAAGTAAATGGGTGTGTTTTAAATCATTGCTCGGGTCAGATAAGTAGTTATAAAGGCAATTTAGTGCATGCGGCACCGAATCGCTAACGGGAACCGTTATCAAATTACCGTTTTGCTGCACAACCATTTTAAAAGAGGTTGCTCCGGCGCAAAAATACGCCACATCAACATAAAGGCCATTTTTTCTCAAGCCGTCGACTATTCTGTCACAAGATTGAGCCATCCCCCCTCGGCGAGGCGGGTAGTTTTCGGTTAAGCAGAGTATTTTAATCGACATATTTCGCATGTGTTTTTATCAGCTGTCAAAGACGCTTTGGTCGTCGAAAGCCTCGGCCGGCGAATCATCGCCTTCGTCTGCGGTGTCAAAAGATCTTATATCGCTTTCGTCGAATCCGTCTATTGACAGATCAGAAATGCCGCTGTACATAGGCTGATAGTCTGAATCATTGTAGAATCGTCGCCGATACCCAAAGCACCAGACCGGGCCGTAGTAATAGTCGTCGGCTGTTTTACCAAATTCAGCCACACAGTCTAAGCAGCATGGGGCACCGGTTTCGGGGTGTCCTCGCATATGCCGCGCGCACACGTTTTTATTGCATATTGAGCACGTATGGTTTGTAGGGTTTTCACAATCTCTTAAGATAAAAAAGCCGGTTTTTACTTCGCATTTAGGCATGTTGTTTTCCTTTTCTTGCCGGCGACACGCTCATCATAAGTTTGCCAATGAGGGTAAGAGAAGCTTCCGGTATAAGCATTCCGTTATCTTTTTCGCAACGTATTGCCCGAGTCACAGTCAAACGCTGTTTTTTGTCGGATTCTTTAAGTTTAAGATTGTCATTTTTTCTGTTATTGGGGTTAAAATCAGGGGTTAAGGTAAATCTTTTACGGGCAAAATCTATAGAAACCGATACAATTTGCTTAACTTTTCGTTTATATTTTGTTTTAATTTTGTTGGATCTTGAATAATCAGTTTTTTTTCTGACATTAAGATTAGCAGTTATTTGTGTATCGAGGCAGGCTCCGTTTATGAGTTGAGCGCGAATCACAAGCCATTTATGCATATATTTATTGTAAACAACCTTGGGATACTTCATAAAACCGGGGTCTTGATTGATTTCTTCTTTATGGTGCTCTTTGGCCTCATGGGTTGAAAAGTCGCCCATAACGAACATAGGCTCATCTTCGGCCATGTCTTGAGACAAAATGTTAATAAACGGAACGGCAAAATGCCATAAATTGTCGTCAAGATCATATCTTTTAATGAAAGCAAAAGTGGCCCAAAATAAAAAAGCGAACAGTAAGGCAGAACCGAAGCCGCCGAACATAACCTCGGGCGAGTCGACATATATGGCAAGGGCAAACCCTCCGATAATCGACAAAACAATCATGACAATAAACAGAACTTTTAGTTTTGGTTTTAAAGCATTGAGCAGCAAATCGAATTTAGTGATGGGCTTAAGAAAATCTAAGGTTTTGTTCGGCAGCTGATTTAGCTGAATTTTTTTATTTACGACAAAGTGTTTTTGTTCGTTATTTAGAGCGGAATAAGCCGACAAAGCATCGAATAGAATCATATAAAGTTATGGTTTCCTCTCATTTATTTCTATGATTATGCACGGCTCTTTCATAAACTTTCTCAAGTTTATTTAAAGAGTGTTCCCACGTGAGATTCTCTTTAATATATTTATACGCCTCTTCGCCTATTTCAGTCAACCTTTGGGGATTCATAACCAAAAGTCTTATTGCGCGGGCTAATTCTGAGGGTCTGTCCGGTCTGATTAAGATTCCGGTTTTATTATTCCGGATAATTTCTCTTGTTACAGGCAGATCTGCGGCCAACACCGTTTTTTTTGCGGCCATGGATTCGGTAATTTTTATCGGAGAGCACCCCTGAATGAGGTTTCGTTCGCATTCGGTCAGGGGGGCCACCGAGAACATAGCTCCTGAAAGCCAGTCTATAACTTCTTTTTGTGGCAATCTGAGGTTCCAAATTATTTTATCTTCGAGTTCCCATATTTTAGCGAGTTTCATTAAGTATTTTATTCGGGCTTTACTTCCCGAAACGCACATAACGAGTTTTATTTCTGTCAGGTCTCGCAATAACTTCATGGCTTTAAGCAAAATTTCGACACCTTGCCAGGCCTGCACCGCGCCGATGTAGATTATGTATTTTTCGGGCGCCGACTGTGGTTTTACGGCGGTTTCTACAGCATTAATGCCGGCGCCGTTAGGTATTACCGTAATTTTATCTTCATTTTGTCCCAGGTTAATTAAGTTATTCTTTATAATCTGTGATGGACAAACTATTTCGTCACAGTTATCGAGGCAAAATTTTTCGTAACTTTTTATTTTTTTCAAGGTTGCGGGCAATATGGCGGAATAGCGCACAGGCAGTTCAATTGAGGGCAGTGCGTTGACTTCATAAATTATGGGGCACTTTTTGCGCAACGTAAGAATCAGGGGGACACCGCTCCAGGGGTCTCTGAAATGGGCGATTTGAAGGGCATCGCATTCTTGGGCTTTTGCATGGACGAATTGAGCGAACTCTAGCGCCCTTTCCAAAAAATTACGGGATTTAAGAGAGCATCTTTTGATTTGCGCGTCATCTTCGATTTGCCATCTGGGCATTGTTTCGTCGCCGAGGGCCAGCAGGAGGCCGCTTTTGTATTTGGCGAACATTCGCGCGCTGAACTCTCTGATATGCACCGCAGCCCCTTTTGGTGCGGGGTAGGCATCGAATGAGGCGTATATAGAGATTATTTTATTTTCGGTGATGTCGTGCCTCGGCATACGAGTTATGCGAAAAACTCGATCGGCAGCTTAAACACAGCTTTATGCACTTGTTGAGGTGCTTCAACGGCGACGCATGGCATATGAGCTTCGTTCGGGAAAAGAACCAAAGCATCGTTTTCTTTTAGCAAATGCTCTTTTCCGCCGTTTGGGGCAGTATAGAATTCGATATCTTTATCTGCGCAATAAGGCGTAGACACAGTGTTTTTGAGTTCTTCAACGGGTCTTACAATAATAATTTCCGTTCCGGACAAAATCATTTGAACATCAACAAATTTCTTGTGCGCTTCGAATCGGCGTTCAGTGCGCTTTTGGGTAATATATGTTTCAACATTTACGTATGCGCCGTCGTGCAAGTCATGCCGCCCGTTCAACAGGGCTTTTACATCTGTTTCAGCAATAAGTTTATAGACTTTAGGGAACTTGGTTTTTAGTGAAGTTATATTCATGAAATTTTACGATCTATTCAATATTTCGCTTTCGGTTAAGATCAAAGATGCTCTCTTCTTTTAGCAGCTATTTCTCATTATTCACGGTCATTTTAGCATATCGTTTACTAAAACGCAAAACGTGAAGCCACTTCTCAAACGTCATACTTTACCTCCCAATTTTGCTTATTCACACGCAAAAAAATGAGCCTCTAAACATGAATTTTTTTTTTGCAAAAATGGGACAAACAATTTAAAAAAAATCACCTAAAAACGAAAAATCCCAAAAAACGTGGCAACAGCACCAACAATCCAAATGCCAAATATTACAACCATATGGTTGAACCAAACCTTCGTAGGTCCGGGCAACTTGCCCGGACCAAAGTGCCTTGGGCTAATAATGTTAACAACGTCGAAAGGCTGAATGAGGTGTGGTATATTATTTTAAATGTCAACGTTACAATTCGGGGAAAATGATTATGGAAAACTTTGTTAAAGCTACATTTGATGATGCTGCAGAGCTTGCCGGTTTGGCTGAAATAATATGGCGCGAGCATTATACGCCTATAATCGGCAAAGAGCAGGTTGAATACATGCTTGAAAACTTTCAGAGCCGCGAAGTTATAGGCTCACAGATAAATGAAGATGAACAAAGTTATTACCTGATTAAACTAAAAGGCGAAACTATCGGATATTTTTCCATCAAGCCACAAAACAACATGCTTTTTTTAAGCAAAATTTATATCTTAAAGGCTCACCGAAACAAGGGAATCGGCAAAACAGTGTTTCATTTTATAACCCACGAAGCGCGCACACTAGGCTTGAACGGTATTTACCTAACCGTTAACAAAAACAACAAAAACAGCATAAAAGCATACGAAAATATGGGCTTAAAAATAGAATCGTCCGCTGTCACCGACATCGGCAACGGCTACGTAATGGACGACTATATAATGGTTTACAGGCAATAAAAAACCCGCTTATTAAGCGGGTTTCGGTGGAGCTGATCGGGATCGAACCGACGACCTTTTGAATGCCATTCAAACGCGCTCCCAACTGCGCCACAGCCC